>JAEZIB010000061.1 GCA_023416275.1 Bacillota bacterium
CCTTGTTCGTACATACTTTATTTTCGAGCTATTACATTCAGCGGCGTGTATGCGAGGCGAGATATTCTCGCCGCCTGAAAACTAAAGCGGCACCCGCTACTTATAGAAGTAGGGGATATTTTCTTGCCTCGTTATAAATTCTAGCTGGCTATGGGTGAAATTATAGTTTCTATCCCAATTGATGTTGACCTATAAAGTCTTATAAGATTATTATATATCATTTATGTATTTTTATCAATAATTGTAATTTGTTGTAGAATTAACACAAAAACCCGAAATATGATAATTAAATTAATTTATTCATATTCCATATTTTTATAGCGTTGTAAAGCAGTGATATGAAAAGCCATGAATTGTCTGTATTTGCTTGCTAGTGTTTATTAATATGAAATCCTCACTATCCCACATAAAAAGTCTAATCTGTATTCAACTTATCAATGGTTTATTGGTATTAGCTTTATAAATATAAAAAAATTCTGCTAAACATTTATAGGGGCTGTTGTAAAACAAGAAAACCATAAATATCTACGAGTTAACTGCTTAAATATTGCTCCCGAAATTGTTGTTTTGCAACAGCCCCTGCATCAATGTACAAAACCAAATTGCTTAACAGGTTAAATTAATACATTAATATATAAATATTTCTCAGTCCCCTACATATTTAAAAACAGGTGTTATACTTACATTTTCATCGGGATTGAATGTTATGCTTTCAGAGGTAGCAGAAACACCCGATATTCCTTCCCAATGGTCAAACTCATAACCTTTATTGGGTACGGCTTTTAATGTCACAGGTACACCTTTGAAGTAAAGGCCTGTCCAATCGGATGGATTTGTAATTCCAGGCGTTGTAGCTTTAATATCTGTTGTGTTTACCTTAACATACCCTTCTGTTGGGTTGGTTTTTATATTGATTTCTGATGTTCCTGTAACCCCTTCGCTTTGGAATTTATTTACCACATATTGTCTAATATAGGAAGGTCTCTGATCAGCATAATCCTTGACAGTCTTAATATTAACATACCAGATAGGATCACCCTCATACTCACTTACTATATTGATAGCTCTCCACCTGTCGCTTTGTTCAGGCATTGCAGTTTCAATTACTGCCTTTAATTCATCTATTCTTGCATTTACTCTTGTAGGATCAAAGGATGTATTGAGTTGATCTGCAAAACAATTTATAAATTGATTTCTAAACTCATGATTTTTTATTAAAGTTTTAAGTAAAAATACAGCCCACGTATAATTTTGGTCAACGATAGTTCCTGATAATTTATCATCAGTTGTGGCATATCTTATGGAGTCAAAGGCTGGACTTTGATTTTGGAATCCAAAACCAAAATCAGTATCCCTTAGTAGCCATCTCCACCTTCCATCCTGTCCCTTTGGAGCCTCTGGATGATAGTTACCATCCTCAGTCTTATATTTCCAAATAGTTACATTATTTCCTGGCCAGTCTGTATTACCACTGATTATATTAGTTACATTATAGATAATATAGTTTTCAATATCTATCTTTGTTTTAATATAATTATAAACATCAGGATCTGTTATATCATTATTTTCCAAATACTTAATCACATCATCTTGATATAGCGGACGGTCGCTTTTCTCCCCTTCAAGTACCTCAAGTGTATCATATACATCAAACATAACAACCTTATCCTTATCAAGACTATAGTGTGATTTCAGATAATCACTGTCATAACGCTCCCTTATGTTGTATATGCCCCAGAATTCACCATCTAGGAACACCACAGATTGTCTGTAAGCCGTAGTATCGGTATTTAAATGTGCTACAAGTCCTTGGGTTAAAATATCTCTAAACATTGTACCTGTCCAAGTACCGTCATTACCAGCATTTCTCAAAATCAACGTATCAAATTTATCCAGTTTCTTGCCGCTTGCCTTCTTTTTCAAGCCAGGAAACACTTCGTATTCAAAATTGTCATTATCGTCATAACCATGATCTGCATAAAGTCTAAAGGATTTCTGAACATTTTTTCTTGACCAACCGCCATTTATGCGTAAACCGCTATACTGCGAAAATCCAAGTGTTCCATCTTTTTCAAAAAACTCAATATGTACTGGTCTTTCCCACTCTTTGCCTGTATTCTCGTAGTTCTCATTAACATATAATCCTGTTTCTTCATCAAAAAAATTGGCTTGATCTGTCACCAAAGATATAACAGGCAAATTATATCTAGTCATTATATCCTTATCTACAAAATATGAATTTGTGACTATCCTGCTTTTATTACTGCCATTTCTGATTGCAACTGCTTTTATAGTTGTACACTTAAAAACCTCACCTCTAGGTGGTTGCCATTCAGTCCATGGATCATTTGTTATATCAGATATCATAGAAAGAACATTTGGTTCTCCTGCCCTACTTTTAACTAATATTGGGTCTATGTATTCGAAGGTTCCTTCTGTGCCAGGAACTGGATCCGAGCCATTTAGTGTGTAGTAAATTTTAGTGTCTGCTTCCTCTGTAGTCATCTGAAGAATAAATTCAGAGGTATAAAAACCTCCATTATGTGTAAACACAGGTTCTTTTACAGCTACTGTCTCAGATGAATAAACATTTTCCTTTGATGGTGTTGGCTTAGAAAATACTACCCACTCGGTTGAAGCATCAGTCTTGCGTCCGAATGACTCATCATCCTTTAATGCACCAACTATTACAGTATCAACTGTTCTCCCATAAGGCGTTCTTAATGTTATTGTTTCTCCTGAAGCACTTAATTTAAAATAGGCATGTAATTGACCATCTTTTGCAACTTTATTCTTGTCCGATGCCCACACAAGCAAATGCCCCTTTGTTGGAACAACTCCCGAAGGAAATACCCATGAACTATTTGAATCAGATATAATATAGCCTGTTAAATCAATATCTTTTGCTCCTGAGTTATAAATTTCTATCCAATCAGAATATGCCCCTCCTAAACTTCCTGCATCCGCATCCTCAACATCTCCATCTCGTAATGTAGTAGTGTTTGCTGACATTACCTCGTTTATAAAAAGTGTTTGAACATTTTCTTCTAAAGGCAGTTCTTTAATTGTTCCAAGTAAGTACATTTTCATTATTCCCAAATCAATAGCATTAATGCTATTATCCCTGTTTAGGTCGCCAACAGCCAAATCATCATCAACAGGGAAATCCTTAACAATTCCAAGAAGGTAACTTTTCAATAGTGCAAAGTCTATCGAATCCACACCATTGTCACAATTTAAATCTCCAACCTTAATAGAATTAGAAATAGCTGCCATATTTCCCGTTTCTGATGCGAATACATTGCAATTAGTTCCTAATGCAAATACTGATTGACAACTTACGATTAACGATAGAGCTATAGCTGTTAATTTCTTTCTCATAACACATCCCCCTTAAAATAAATTTTATAAAACTAAATAGAATATCTTTTTAGCTAGCATTTATAAAATTTAGCTAACAATAGGCATAGTTATATCTTATATGCCAATTGTTGTTACCCTATAAAGTCTTATAAATTTATTATATTATATATAGATGTTTTTGTTAATATTTGTATTTATTTGAATAATATAACGTAATATTTTGAAATATAATAGTTTAATTATTTTACTCAGCATATAAAAAAGCCATGAAGCGTAAATATCAACTTCATGGCTTAGATAAATATATCGTTTTTTTTATTTTGCATTGCTATTACCTCTCTTTTGTCTTTACTTTTTTTACTATATACACCTAAGTTATTAAAAATTAGACTTTGGTATCAAAACTCTTATTTATCTTTTGCTTGAGAGTATTTGCAAAATCATTTCGTTTATTTTCCTCCTCTCTTCTTTTGTCATCTGTTCTGGCTTCCTTACCATTAAATGCATTTACTCGTGTTATAGGTGAAACGGCAGCTACTCTAGTAATATCCATAATGAGCACCCCCTTTGTTCAACCATTGAACTAGAAGTATCTTCCTATTATATATATCGGCATATTAGTTTATTGTTATAAGCTAGTTTTGCATTTTTAGAACTGAAAAAGGGATTTAAAATCTAATTGACTAACAAACAGCGCTTATTAAGTATTAATAAGCGCTGTAAAGTAACAAAATACTTTTAGTGATGTTAGCTATGCTTTGGGTAACAAACTAAACATATATAAATAAATCTCAAATCTAGTATTTCTAAATACCAGCCTATAAAATTAGAATTTTCGAGAAGAAGTCTTATTAATTAATCTAAATACAATATATCCAATAAGTGCAAGAATAGCTAATGGTATTAATACACCAAGTACAGCTCCTATTATCCTTAATGCCACAAATCCTAAAATCACCAATAAAATAACTGTTATTACTTTTTTAAATGCATTATCCATAATATTTCTTCATGCTCACATTTGTAATTCAACTTGTCTGCCAGCATGAAATCGATCCTCCTTTTTATTTTTAATCAACATTTCCTTCATTTATGTTATATATCGATTATACACCTGGCAATAAATTCTGTCTATATGTTTTATAATATTTTTTAATATTTTTTATTAATTTATTAATTTTTTTAATATTTAAATCAATTTCATTAATATTTTCAAGGTATACTTGTTACCATTATTCAACAGCAACATTCATGAATAGCTGATAATAAATGAGTACTATACGCTTAAATTTATAATCTTTCTTATACTTTGCGCTTTAATATACTGATTAAAGTCTTGTAATATTACGTGCTATAGCAATTATTAATATTTATACAAGTACTACTTCTTAACAAAAACAAGTTATTCAACTATCGCAGTTGAAATTTGTAGGTGTGGTAGCAATATCAATGGAGTTAATAAAGATACAATTAACTTTTTATCTACTTTTTTCATATGCAATTTTATTCACAGCTATTACGGCTCTATCAATTTCATTAATCGTATTAAAATAGCCTACGCTCATTCTAACAATACCTGTTTTTTGAGTTCTAAAGTGATTATGCGCCAATGGTGCACAATGAAGTCCTGATCTACATGCAATTCCATAAATACTGTCAAGCTCTTCGCATATTTCAGAGGAGTCTACATCTTTGATATTGAATGCAATTATGCCTGAATTCTCAGCTGTACTTTGGGGACTATAAAATCTAATATGACGGTTTTGATATAACCCATCATGTAATCTCTTAATAAGTAAATCTTTTTTAGTCTTTATTGCATCTTCCCCTGTTTTATCAATAAATTCTATTCCAGCACCCAATCCAACTATTCCAGGAGTGTTAAGTGTTCCGCTCTCATATTTATCAGGCATAATATCAGGTTGATATAAAATTCCCGATTTACTTCCAGTTCCTCCGCTCATTAATGGTAGTAAAGCAACATCAGGAGCCACATACAAACCTCCCGTACCCTGTGGTCCCATTAGTCCCTTATGACCAGGAAATGCAATCATACTTGCATACTGTTTAGTTAAATCAATTTTAATAAAGCCTAATCCCTGAGATCCATCTATTAGATACAAGATTCCTCTATCCCGTGCAATTTCACCAATCTCCTTAACAGGCATTATAATTCCATTCACATTAGAGGATAGAGTACAGACAATTAATTTAGTTTTTTTCTCTATACTCTTCTTAAATTGAGCAGGATCAATTCGTCCCAGCTCATCCCCTGTTACTATTGTAAGCTTAATTCCACCATGCTTTTCCATTGTTTTAAGTGGTCTTAATACAGAATTGTGCTCCATACATGTTGTAATTACATGGTCCCCTTGTGATAAGCAGCCATGAATTGCAAGATTCAATGCCTCCGTAGCGTTTTTTGTAAAACAAACATTGAGATAATCCTTTATATTAAGAAGCCTCGCTATATGCTCACGGGTTCCTGTAACTGCCATTGCACTTTGTATAGACATCGTGTGACTTCCTCTTCCAGGATTAGAACAATATGTTCTCATACACCTTTCCATCTCTGCATATACATTTTCAGGCTTAGGAAATGATGTTGCTGCATTGTCCAAATAAATCATTGTTAACCTCCATGAACTGTATAGCAATACTCTAAAAACAGCATCTTATACTAATTTGCATTTAAAAATGTGGTATCACATTTTTTAATAGCCGCATATGCGGCGACGGGACGTAGTCCGCAAATGTTGTTCAATGCTATGAGTCGCTGCTTATGCAGCGCACCGCTTCAGCAGTGATTTAAAAATAGTTCCTTAAATACGAAATAGTATTATACTAATTTGCATTAAAATAGAATAACTTCTACTCATACGTAATTGTATTACTATTATATTATGATAATAGAGTTGACTTGTTTACAAAAACTATTGATTTCAGACTAATCAATTTCCATTGAGAAGTTTGAGTGTCATTAATTTTCAACTATAAAATTGTGTTAAATAATTACAGAAAAATAGATGAATAACAATGAAACTTCTTATTCCTATTTTACTTTTTTGATTTTTATACACATTTTATTAAAATACAATTAAACTATAGACTTTTTTTTTTAAAAGTAGCATAATAAAATGTAATTGGAAAAATTAATTGATTGTAGCTTAAAATACATCAAATTAAAATATTTAAATAACTATGAAGGGAGTAATATTAATGAATATTTCTATTACTAAAACAACAAACCCAAAACAGAAACCAGATCAAAATAATTTAGGTTTCGGTATACATTTCACAGACCATATGTTTATTATGGATTACGATGAAGGTCAAGGTTGGCATGATGCCAGAATAGTACCTTATGCTCCTTTAGCAGTAGATCCTTCTGCAATGGCTTTGCATTATGGTCAAGCAATTTTTGAAGGTTTGAAAGCATATAAATCCTCCAACGGTGAAATTTTACTTTTCAGACCTGAAAAAAACATGCAGAGAGTAAATAACTCAAATAGACTTGTATGTATTCCACAAATTAATGTTGATGACTGTGTACAAGCAATAAAAGAGATTGTTAGAGTTGATGCTGATTGGATTCCTAGTGCTCCAGGTACATCCCTATATATTCGTCCATTTATATTTGCTTCAGAACCTGCACTTGGCGTAAGACCATCATATTCATACCAATTTATTATTATACTTTCACCTGTAGGTGCTTATTATAAGGAAGGTATAAACCCTGTAAAAATTTATGTAGAAAGTAACTATGTTCGTGCAGTTAGAGGCGGTCTTGGAGAAGCAAAAACTGTTGCTAACTATGCAGCTAGCTTAAAAGCACAGGTTGAAGCCAAAGAAGAAGGCTATACTCAAGTATTGTGGTTAGATGGACTTGAAAAGAAATATATTGAAGAAGTTGGAACAATGAATGTATTCTTCAAAATTGATGGAGAGGTTATTACGCCTGCGCTTACTGGCACAATTCTTCCTGGTATCACACGTATGTCAGCTATTGAGCTATTAAAGCAAGCTGGTATACCTGTGTCTGAACGTAAAATAACAATACAAGAGATTTATGATGCTCATGCCGCAGGCAAACTTGAGGAAGCGTTTGGTACTGGTACTGCAGCAGTTATTTCACCTATTGGTGAATTCAGCTGGAATGGAAAAGTTATTAAAGTTAATGATGGCAAAATTGGAGAGGTTTCTCAGAAGGTATATGACACAATTACAGGTATTCAAAGCGGAGAATTAGAAGATACTTATGGTTGGACTCAAAAGGTTACTTTATAATAATTAGCTTAACCCCTTCAATATGTTTTCTGTTCAAACTCTTAATATTTTAGACATATAGCTTAATCTAATTTTATAAGACTATAAATACAGTCCCTGTGTATAGATGTTTATTTATACTCAGGGACTTTTTTATTAATCTAAAGCAAAACCTCTTAAGTCTCTATGCTTTGTTATAAAGTTAAAAATTTATCTTTTAAGTTATAATACTTATCTCTAGCGTATATATTTCTAAATAGGGCTTGCTTAACGAATAAGAAATATGTTTGGTAAAGTAATATAAGTACAATTCAATTCATGGTAAAGCTTGGTTAAATATAATTGTCGAAAAAGCTACAGAATGTTGCTTTTAGTAAAAATCCGAAACAGGATGTACAGAAAGAGAGCGTGAAGGATAATTTGATATTTTTTTTGATTTGTTTGTTTATTATTGCAGTACCAGCATATATTATCGGCATAAAACCTATACAGATATATTTAAAGAAATTTATTGTGCCAATGTTTGCAGTACTATTTATAATAGCTCTAATTGTATACCCAAAAACAGTAGTGGCATCAGCCTCAAAAGGCATTAATCTCTGGCTAAATGTAGTATTCCCTTCTCTATTTCCATTTTTTGTTGCATCGCAGCTGCTTAGCAAATCTGGATTCATTAATATTTTTGGAATAATATTAGAACCAATAATGCGTCCACTTTTTAATATCCCAGGCTGTGGCTCATTTGCACTTGCAATGGGCACAGTTAGCGGTTACCCTGTTGGTGCTGCGATAACTAATGATTTGAGAAAGCAAGAACTTCTCTCGAAGACTGAAGCAGAAAGACTATTAACATTTACAAACAACTCTGGTCCTCTATTTATTATGGGTTCAGTAGCTGTCGGAATGTTTCAATCTCCTAAAGTCGGTTATCTGCTGTACATTTGCCATGTTGCAGCATGTATTACCGTTGGACTTATATTCAAATATTACAAGAATAATAAGAAGGCAACTCAATCTAAAACAAGGTTATCACAAAAGCTGCATTTAGAACTTCAAAGAATGAGAAATTCAGACATAAATACATGGACTCTATTTGGAGAGAGTATTAAAAATTCTATATATACTATTTTAACGATAGGCGGTTTTATTATTTTCTTCTCCGTTTTAATTAATATTCTAATTTCAAGTGGAATAATCGGAAAGGCAAGCAGCCTAGCACCAGACATTATAAAGAATTGGGGAATAGAAACAAAAGCTCTAGAAGGAATGCTATGCGGAATATTTGAAATAACAACTGGTGCAAATCTAATAAGCTTAACAAGCGCAAACTTAAAAATAAAACTTTGTTGTATCAGTCTAATAATTGGATGGTCAGGTTTTTCTGTACATACTCAAGTTATGAGTATAATAAGCTCATCTGATATCAGTGCAAAACCCTATATATTGGGTAAAGCATTACAAGGTATAATATCTGCTGTCTATACTTATATAGGAATAAATATATTCAATGAATGGTTAGCACTAGAATCAACTGTTTTTTCAAACAACTCAAACAAATATGCATATAGTTGGGGAAATATTTGCATGATATCAGTCCAAAATATAATTACTATAGCAGCAATTATAATAACAATTTCTTTACTATATATTTGTTTTATTAACATTACATCAAAGAAAAGATTACTTTAGCTCTTTTCTGTTTGTTCTAATAACATCAGTTGCATCTGATAAAATTTCTTCTACCTTATTCAGAACACTGTCTGCATATTCGCGGGCACCCAAACGTATCTCTCTTGCGTTCTTTTGAGCACTGCCTACTATCTCATTTGCCTGTTCATAAGCTTTTTTGGTAATCTCATGTTCATCAACCAAGGAAGCTATTTTATTCTCAGCATCCTTTAAAATGTTATCCGCTTCTTTTTGGGCTTGCAATAGTATTCTCTGACGTTCTTCTTTAACCCATTTTGCCTGTTTTATATCATCTGGTAATTTAAGTCTCATCTCCTTAACTATTTCTAAGACCTCTTCCCTATCAACTAAGCATTTTCCAGAAAAGGGTACACCAGAACTTCTTTCAATTAAATCCTCTAAAGTTTCCAGCACTGTTAATATCTCCATATTATAACTCCCCCTTTGGTTCTATGTTTCCAAATTTACCTGCAATGTCTTCTACTATACATTCTGGTACAAGTCCCTTAAAATCTCCATTGTATCTGGCTATCTCTTTTACCATACTCGAGCTTAAAAATGAATAGTTAATACTTGACATCATAAATAGTGTTTCAATTTCTGGAGACTGATTTTTATTTAATAAAGCCATTTGAAGCTCATATTCAAAGTCTGATACTGCTCGAAGCCCTTTAATAATAACGTTAGCGTGCTTCTTCTTGACAAAATCTACTAACAAGCCTGAAAAGCACTCAACCTCAACATTAGTACAATTATAATCTGATATAGCTCTATCAAGCATATCTACACGCTCATCCATACTAAATAATGGTGTCTTGTTGTGGCTGACTAATACTGCTACTATTAGCTTGTCACAGATTTTTGACGCTCTCTCAATTATATCTAAATGACCATTAGTAACTGGGTCAAAGCTTCCAGGGTAAATAAATATTCTCATGTAAGTTTCATCCTTTGTGCTTATAAAATGTCAACTTGGTTTTCCCGTATATTTGCTTTTTTGAAACTATTAATGTTTCTGTTTCCTTTGGTAACAAATCTTCTATATCTGTTTCAGCAACTATTATAACTTTATCCTCTAGAATTTCTATTTTTTCCAGTTCTGTTAATATAGCCGGAATAATATCCTTCCTATAAGGTGGGTCTAGGAAAATTATATCAAATTTCTTTCCCATATGGGAGAGTTTTTTTAATATTAATTGTGCTTCACCTAAAAAAACTTCCGATTTGTCTAAAAGTTTTGCTTTTTGTATATTATTTCTTATTATCTCTATACTTTTATCATTGCTATCACAAAAAACAGAACTCCTTGCCCCTCTGCTCAGAGCTTCAATGCCTAAAGCACCGCTACCTGCAAACAAATCCAAAACATTAGAATCCTCTTCAATGTATGGAGCAATGATATTAAATAAATTCTCTTTTACTCTGTCAGTAGTAGGTCTTGTTTCCATACCTTCTAAAGCAACCAATTTTAGCCCTCTTGCACTACCAGAAATCACACGCACTTTAGTAATCCTCCTGTCATAAAGATATGCAAGCATAGGTAGTTAAATGACCACCACTAAGATAGTGTTGCCTTTTCACCAAAATGCTGTGCCAAATACTGTTTTAATCTTTTATTTTTCATAAGTCCCGGATCTTCAAACGCTATTTCCTTTGCACCTTCCTGTGCCAGCTTCAAAATTTCCAAATCTTTATATAGGTTAGCAATTTTTAGTTCAGGCAATCCGTGTTGCTTAGTTCCAAAAAATTCACCTGGTCCTCTAATCTCCAAATCCTTCTCTGAAATAACAAAGCCATCATTTGATTGCGCCATTATTTTCATTCTTTCCTTTGATACCTTTGAGTTAGATTGATTAAACAATACACAGTAGGATTGAGTTCCACCTCTTCCTACTCTTCCCCTTAACTGATGAAGCTGAGCCAATCCAAATCTCTCAGCGTTTTCAATAACCATCAAAGTAGCATTTGGAACATTGACACCCACCTCTATAATTGTAGTTGAAACAAGGATGCTTATTTCACCTGCTGTAAAGCTCTTCATTATAGAATCTTTTTCATTTGATTTCATTTTACCGTGTATAATACCAACCTTTAAATCTTTAAAAATATTTGTACTAAAATCCTCAGCCGTTACTATAGCAGATTTTGCCTCTATCTCTTCAGATTCCTCAACCAAGGGGCACACTATATAAACCTGTTGACCTGCTTTAACTGTTTCCCTAATAAAATTATTAATTCTTTCTCTCATTGATTCATTTACTGAATATGTTTTTATTGGTTTTCTTCCAGGGGGAAGTTCATCTATTATTGAAATATCAAGATCACCATATAAAATAAGTGCAAGAGTTCTGGGGATTGGTGTTGCCGTCATTACCAAGACATCAGGGTTTCTTCCCTTTTCAGTCAAAATTGACCTTTGCCTTACACCAAATCTATGTTGTTCATCAGTTATTACTAATCCAAGATTAAGGAACTCTACAGTATCCTCCAGTAAAGCATGGGTCCCAATAACAACATTAATATCTCCGTTTTTCAAGCCTTCAAAAACAGCCTGCTTTTGCTTCTTTGACAGACTTCCTGAAAGCAATTCTACTGTAATATCAAACTTTTCAAGTAAAGGCTTAACTGAATTATAGTGCTGTTCAGCTAAAATTTCAGTTGGAACCATCAATGCACCCTGATAGCTACATTTTACAGCTTTAAACAATGCCAAAACAGCTATTATGGTCTTACCCGAGCCAACGTCACCCTGAACCAGCCTATTCATTATGTTATTGCATTCCATATCCTGCTCAACTTCTTTAAATACTCTCTTTTGTGCGTTTGTAAGCTCAAAAGGCAGCGACTTGATAAAATCCTCCATTTCATAGGATTTTGTATATTTAATGCCCTGCCTTTCAGCAGTTGCAATATTCTTATATAATAGAAGTCCTAGCTGCAGAATAAATAGTTCTTCAAACACCAATCTATATCTGGCCTTATCCTTCTCTAATTCTGTTTTAGGAAAATGTATCTCATTTAAGCTAAACATAATGTCAGCTAAATTGTACTTTTCTCTGATAATCTCAGGTAGTATGTCTTCTAACTCAATGTTGTTGAGGCTTTTGAGCGCTTCCTGCATTATCGTTCTAATTAAGTTCTGGCTTAAATCCTTTGTTGAAGGATATACAGGTAAAATTTTCAAACTCTTCTTTAAGTCATGATTCTGTGATTGAATTTTATCTATTTTTTCAAATACCGGATTAGATATTTGCAGCTTATTTAATTTTCTTTCTGCCTTTCCATAAAAAATATAGTTTGCCCCAATTGTAAGAGAATTTTTTATGTAATGCTGGTTAAACCATAATACAGTTATTTTGCCTGTGCTGTCCTGTGCTGATACCTTAGATATGGTCATTCCCCTTCTAGGTCTTGCCACATTAACATTTGATACAATTGTACCTTCAAATGAACACAGCTCACCATCTACAAGGTCAGCAATATTCTTAATTATACTTCTATCCTCATATGCTTTTGGGTAATATGTTAACAGCTCAAAGAAGTTATTTATATCAAGTCTTTTAAACAAGGTTAATCTTGACTCTCCAACTCCTTTTATATATCTAATCGATTGATTTTTTAAGTCTTCAAACGATAATTGTTTCAACTCTTAACCTCCATAAAGCAAAATCAGTTCTAGGTATAATAGCAATACAGGAGTTATTGTACCACACTTTCTCAAAATATCAAAGAATGCAAAGCCGATATTGAATCATTGGTTATGCTATAAAGACAAAAACCCTGCTATACTCTATTCGAATGTAACAGGGTCTTTGTCTATTTATAATTTGGGCTCACAATTTGCGAAATAATTAATTCTATTGAAACTTAAATTTAACTATATTTGTATGAATTCCCTTAGCTAACTCCGATAATTCAGCACAAGCATCTGCAATCTGCGTTATACTTGAGTTTTGCGATTCTACTGTAGCCAAAGTTTCCTCTGTTGCTGCAGCATTTTCCTCAGATATAGCTGAAAGGTTGCCCAAAATACGTATCATTTCATCTCTTCTGTTTTCTATATCGTTACCTGAAGTATTTAATGATAATATAGCCGACTTAATCTGTTCAAGAGATAATGCAATACCATCAAACTTTTCTTTTGTTTGTCCAACTATTTGCGACTGAATATTTATGGTGCTATCCATTTCCTCAATAGTTTTTACTGCAAAATCAATATTAGCAGCCAAATCACTAATATCATTATTTATCTGCCTAGTAAAGCTGTTTGACTGTTCAGCTAATTTTCCTATCTCTCCAGCTACAACTGCAAAGCCTCTTCCTGCTTCTCCTGCTCTTGCGGCTTCAATAGAAGCATTCAAGGCCAGCAAATTAGTCTGTTCAGCAATTTGCTCTATCATTTTACTAGCATCTTGAATCTTTTTTGAACTCATCTGAGTCTCAACAATAACATTATTTATTTCATTTATCGCAACATTGGTAATACTAGTTTTTTCCATCAATTTCTCAACAATGCAATTACCTTCATCCTTAATTTTATTTGCATTAGTTGCTGCATTATTAAGAACATCCCTGTTTTTGCTATCCTCAAGTATAATTTCACTTAGTCCATTCATATAATTCGAACCAATTTCAGTGTCCTTGGCTTGTTCACTTGCACCTTTAGCCATCTCTCCAACACTAATAGATGTCTGATTAGCCATTGCAACAATGTGCTCCGTTGCTACCTTAATTTCATCAGAGGAATTTGACACCCTATCTGATATATCTAAAATACCTTTTATCAAATTTAATAAATTACTCTGCATTTCATTGACTGCTTTTTTTATTTGTCCAATCTCATCTTTTTTGTTTTTTATTTTTTCAATATCTTCGTTATATGTAGTAAAGTTATATGCCGCTATATCATTTAGTTTTTTTGACACTGTAGAAATAGGTTTTGTTATTTTTTTAGTCAATAACAATGTTACTATGAATCCAAGAATTATAAAAACCACACTTGCTAATAGTGTTTTAACTGCAAGAATATTTACAGAGGTATATACTTCAGATTTGTCAATTGTATTACATATCAACCATCCTGTTGATTTTATTGGTGTAACTACAGCTATGTAATCTTTACCTTCAAATGTATAATTTATAGATGTCTGTTTTTCCAAAACTATATTTCTAATATTTTTAGCTAAATCACTGAATTTTGTATTCTTTTCACCCTCTTTAAGTATGTTTATTTGCTTTAAAACGTACTCTCTATCGGGGTATGAATAGTATGTGAAATCCTTACCTATAATAAAAGCAGAGTCATTCTTTCCATATTTTAAATCATCTGTGAAATCATTTAATGAATTCCCATCGGTACGACCTATTAATACTCCAACCACACTTCCATCACGCATAATAGGCGCTGCATACATAAGAACAGCCTTACCTGTAACCTTACTTATTATTACGTTTGACACACAACCTTCACCCCTTAATGCTTTTGCGACATAATCTCTATCAAGAAGATTTGCCTTTTCACCAGTTGAGACATAGTTTGTGTCACCTGAAGGTTGGACTATTCCTAGATCCATATATCCTAATCTTTCAACATCGTCTGATAACGCAATTCTTTGTGTATCCCATTGCATACTTCTAATTTCATCTCTATTTGCAACCTCTTGTAGAGTTTTGAGCCTGGATGTAATACTTAAATCAATGTACATGGAGGCTTCTTTTCCAATTTGAATCAGATTTGATTCTGCCTCCTGCATAATTGCATTTTTACTTAAATATGCTGAAAAGACTCCCAACCCTAAAGCAATTATAACAATTAATAGAGTTACAAACATTCCTATCTTTGCAGATAATTTCATTAAATTGAACAGCTCCTTTTGATAGTGTATTCTGTAATGCAAGTGGTTTTAAAAGTAAAAACAGTATTTATTGTACTGTTTTTGTAATACAGATTAAAATATAGAATTTTATGGAATATATGTTATCATAATTTCAGATATAATTCAACAATTTTGTTTAATCTATTGGCGCGCAATCTATTTTTTCAACATTTTTCATCTCGACACGTTTGTTTTTGTAGGTTATCTTGATATATTGTAGTATAATTGCAAAAAATAAAGGTCTTACTATACAATACCGTTAGCACGACTTCTTCTTTCAATTTCACAAACTTCCCTTATGAATCTTTTTATGTTTGAAATCTACCTGAAGGATTTCTAATTTAATCAGTAACCCTAACAGGATAAATGTCCTTACTCGCTCAGGAGAACTAAATCTCCATCGACAAGGTACTGTCCCCACAGTAAGTAGGAAGTGTAACTATCACTTCCCAATCCCTATATATAGGATTTTTTAAATTTACTAATAGAAAGCAAACTTATATTTCCAATACTTTTACAACACACTATGCCAAAAAGCCGACACAATGCAGATTTTAGCAGACTTTAAACCATGTATGGTGAATGTGGAAAGGCGGCAAAAATACTCATATGAGCATTTACAAATTCAATCAACTATTTTTGGCAACAAACCAGTGATAAACCTCCCGTACCGATAGACTTTTTATAAAGGAAATTTAAGTAAATTATCTGAAATAGCTGAATAGCAACATTAAAGGTAACTAAAAATTAAATAATATTTAAAAAAGCTTGAGTTAAAGGTTATGTTATGTTAAAATAGTTATTGCTTTGATGTCGAAATTAGAGAGACTAGAATTCTCCATAATTTAAAGGAGGTGTTATATATGGCAAAATGTGAAATTTGCAGTAAGGCAACTGTATTTGGAAATAATCGAAGCCATGCGTTAAATGCTACTAGCCGTACATGGAAACCAAATGTTAGAAAAATAAAGATAATTGATAATGGAACACCAAAATCAATTAGCATATGCACAAGGTGTCTTCGTACAAACAAAGTTACCAGAGCTAACTAAATCATTTTGAGTAAACTAATTTAATTTCTTTAAAATAAAAAAGCGTCTTTGATTACGCTTTTTTATTTTATCTTTATTTAACTTAAGCAAATTTGGAAACCAATTTGCATTAATTTATTGCTCTCGCAATTTCTTCTCAGCTGATGTATATTATAATAATTTACGTCTAAAATGGGTACCCGTCACTTATAGAAGTTGGGGACATTTTCTTGCCTCGTTATATTCTATCAGCAGTTTATCATCCTATTTTAAAAACTCTTTTCAATATGCCTCCAATAAATTTAGGCATCTTTACTACAACTATTCTCATAAAATACACTCCCCCTAAATATAGCTCCTCACTATTTATCATATTCGTGTATTTTCAGTTTCGTGATACTATTCCTAAAAAACTTTTAGAACATAGTTTTAAATGAGCTGACATGTAGGCTTTATAATATAAATATGTATATTTAACTTCTAAATAAATGTATTATTGAATAAATATAAAATATAACTTGTGATTTTAACTACCATTTGAACCACAAAAACAGCTAAATCTATCAGTTAAGAATCTCTGATTTGCAGAGCTGCATAGGCTCACTAATTTAAATTTGTGCTCCTATTTAATGCAATGCAATTAAGATGAAAAGATATTTCGTGCATTTATGTAAAACCATACACGTGAATCAAAAATCAAAAACATTTTTAATAGAAAGCAATATAAATGCATTTTTACTACCGTCGAGCAAGCTCTATTTATTTTTGAGAATTCAATTATAGGAGACATAATAATGTATTTATTACTAGTAAAAAACTATAAAAAGAACATAATTCTAATATCTTCAGCTTTTCTATTGCTCATATTTTTTATTGTTGGAATAAAAATATGGATAGATAAACAAGCAAAATACAATGTAATTTTAGATGAAAATTTATCTATTTCACTTCCCTTTACATTTATAATATCTGATATATACTCTAATAATTCTGAAACTGCTCCATATATCCAAACAAGTACTAGCAGTAATAAAAACTTTATAGACTTTAAGTGTCCTGAAGAAGGCTTTGAATTCAGTTATCCCAGCATATTTGAAATTAGCCCGTTGAATATTCCTGGCAGCGAAATTTTATACCACATTGATTTTAAAAACAAAAATGATATAAGTAAACATGGATTTGTTCAAGTTTGGAAGCTACCATATTCAATTGAAGAATTTCTAAAAAACTCAAAACAAAATGCAATGGTAGAC
>JAEZIB010000080.1 GCA_023416275.1 Bacillota bacterium
GCCTCGGGAAGTGTGGTTAAGGGCCCTGGCGATTATTTGTCTGGCGCTGCTTCTGATACTTGTTTGGATTTACCGATATAGAATATTCAGAAGGCCAATAAAGACTAGGTATACAAGGGTGAGGTAAGAAAGCATCCTGTTCATTTGTTTGGGTATAGGTTAAAGATAACAGTGTGAAATCAATAATCTAATATAAAAGCCAATTGGCAGCATTTATGCACGATACATCGGAAATGCTCTTCTGCCAAGGAACTAGTGAATATTCACGGCGTCATTTTTGTCTACTCAAGGTATATGGAGAGTTTATCATTCATTAATAGAATGTTTAGTTTCGTTCGATTTTTAGCACCTAGGGAATTTTGCGTGATGCGAATCTCTAAGTGCTAAACTTATAATATTGAGCAAATTTTTAAATTTCTATGGTTAATAGCCAAGTAAATATGATATAATTTACCCATAAAAAGTAAAGATATGTAAAATTAAGAAGTGTGGGGCAAAATGTTATGGAAAATTCATATAAAGATAAAATACATTACTCTCTTGAGAGACATTTGCAAATTTTATGTATAGACAATCCTGAATATATAGATTTATATGCGACATGGGAGTTAGACAAAAAGACATATGAAAATATTATGCTGTCAGTAGTATACAATTATCCGCATTATAGTATGCATGACCATAGCCATTCACGAAATATAATTAATAGTATAGAGATGGTTTTAGGAGAAGAACGAATTAGATTGCTTGGTCCTACAGAAACATGGATGATTTTGCATTGTGCGTATATTCATGATTTCGGAATGGCACTTCAAAATAAATATATTGAAACAAATTGGGAAGATGATGAATTCCAACTATATCTCAAAAACTTAGAAACATCAGCTAATAGTGATTTGAAAGATGCTGCAAGATATATACTGCAATTAGACAAGTCTTTACAAAATAACGATTTCGAAAAAAAATGGCCTGTTAAGGTTAGGGGGTATGTGGTCCAGATAATTGCAGATTACTTTAGAGGAATGCATGCAAAATTAACAAAAGAGTATATAAATAATCCAACTGATTGGAACTTAGATTTAACTCATAATGGGCTAATAAAAGGTAGATTATTTAGAGTGGCAGCCGAAATATCTTTTCTACATGGAAGGAACTTTGAAGATATATTGGAATTAGACTATATAACAGATGGGATAAAATCTGATTACATACATCCAAGGTTTATTGCAGAAATGATTAGACTTGGGGATTTGCTTGACTTAGATAACAATAGATTTAATACAGCTGTAACGAAAGCTTTTGGGATACTACCAGAGTTGTCTAGATACCATGAAGAAAAACATGCTTCAGTAAACCATGTGCTGATAACTCCCAAGTTAATCGAGGTAAGTGCTAATTGCGAAAGAGAAGAAGTGTACAGAGAAACTCGAAGATGGTTTAGTATGTTAAAAGAAGAAATTCGCAATCTTACGGTCAATTGGGTAGATATTGTGCCAGGATGCTTTAGTGGATATGCACCTAAAATAGGAAAACTTGAAATATTACTGAATGGTAAGCGTGATATTATCGAAAAGGTTGACCTGAAATTTAAGATTTCACAAGAAAAAGCTTTTGAAATAATAGAAGGTTCAAACATTTATAAGGATAAGATTGTTTTTCTAAGGGAGTTTATTCAAAATGCTATTGATGCGTCTAAAATTCAGTTTTGGAGGGATATAAAAAGTGGAATATATGACCCTTGGATTGATAAGGGTATTCCTAAGAGTAAGCTGAATCCGTTCGATATAAAGGAAAAGAAGATATTTGAAAATTATAAAATAATAATTGAGTTTAAAGAAATTATTTTAAACAATGGATTAAAAAAGATTAGAATTACAGTCAAAGATAGTGGGATAGGAATGAGTTATGAGGATTTGATTAATATCGCTAAAGTTGGGGAAAGTTGGGATAAAAGAAAAATATGGAAGAAAGACATGGAAAATATGCCTTCTTGGCTTAAACCGACAGGAGGATTTGGTATCGGCATCCAATCAGCTTTTCTAGTAACAAACGAGATTACTGTACAGTCTAAAACGGAAAATGAGATAGGAAAAATAATAAAATTTGTATCAAGTAAAGAGAATGGATATATATCTATAGTTGAAAGTGAGGATATAAATGACAGGGGAACATCTATAAGTGTTGATGTAGATGAAAATATATATATTTATTATTCATCAGATGGTTACACTTATAAAAAGATTAGAAGATATGACTCTTTTGAACATCAGGATTCACCTGTGATTTGGAGATTACTAGAGTATATTAGCAAGGAATGCTGTAATTCGTTATTCCCTATTATTTCTAGAAGCAATCAGGATGAGTATTCATATGGGAATATTATAGAAAACTATAGTGGGTTATTTGATGATGACTATAATAAAGAGTCTGAATATATTTACAAATTTTCAGATGATTACAAGAGTGTGCTTATATGGGAGAAAAAAACTAGTTCATTGGTAAAGCTAACAATCTTAGGCGGCAATAAAATGTTTAATAAAGATGGATTAATAGAAATATTTTTCAAAGGAATAAAAGTTGGAAATGATAGAGGACTATCAAGACATCTATGTTCTATATATTGGGATATTCTAGGTATGTCAACAAAAGAAACTCTCAGTATAAATAGAAATGAAATACAGATACAAGCAAGGAAAATACTTAATGAAGTTTTATCACAATTAATTGTGTTTGCATTAGCAAAATACAAAGAATTAATTTTAAGACATCCAGAATATATTCAGCAATATAATTTAAATGCATTTGAAATATTCATGTTAAATGAAATTTATTCTGAAATAAAAGATGAAAACATAGAATTAAAGCGAATTCTTATGGAGCATTCGCAATACGTTAATATAAAAGTTTTACAGAAAGACATTGTAACAAATAAATATAAATTCAAAGTAATAACTGGTAGTGAAATACTAAGAATCTATCCACAAATGGCTTACGTTGATTTTCGTCATATTATGATGATTGATGATGAAGATAACTTTAGAGAGAAAATCATTAATGAGTTAAATTCTGATGAGGAAATTAATGAGGAGTATATAGTAATAGATGAAGAATTTAACTATATAATTGAGAGACTTCCAATCATTAAAGTACAAAAGGTTAAAACAGAAATTGATAAGTATTTATACATTAAGTGGTGCGATAAACACAAATTTTACTCAGGTGTAGAGGCTAATGAGTACACAATAAAGCATCTGCTAATGTATCTTGGGAAAGAAAATGAAAAAAGAACTGTTATTCCTGCTTTAAAGAAGTACGACGTTCTATCAGTAAATAAATTACGATTTGAGTTGTACCATAGGTATTCGGAAATTAGTCTTGGTATTTATAGAAATAATTATATAATTTCGCCAATCACTGATATTGATGTTGCGAAGATTCATTCTCAAGTGCCAAAGGAGCTATTTGTAAGTGAGATTAAAAATAGGAAGGATTTTATTAACCTAATTGATTTTGTATATGAAAATCAGGTTACAAAAAGTAAATATAGTAAAAATGAGATAACTCAGGAATATTTCAGACTTATAGGAGATTATATTGCCATCATAAGAGAAACTACTTGCAATATGGAATCTTAGTACCTAGTTTGTTTGGTGGTAAGTTTCATGTATGTTAATAATATTCATTTGTGAGAATAAAGAGAAAATAGGCTGATATCAAAGCCTTAAAGGTTTTTTTAGTAAATGTTCAAGAGTAGACACTGATAATTTGGTTCTATAGCAAAAATAATTTCTGCGATAGCATATACATTTATGTAAGAAACAAATTTATTTATAAAATAATAACCTTTTTGAGTATGCATCTCGGTATTGTGTAGGTGTTAGTCCTACCGTTTTCTTGAACCCCTTCATAAAACTATGGTTATCGTTAAATCCAATGCTATAAGCTATATTGCTGATATTGTCATTAGTTTCACACAGCAAATACTTGGCCAAGTCGATTTTTTCATTAGTAATATACTGCTTAAGAGAAAAGCCTGTAACTTTTTTAAAAAATTCAGATAAATATCGCCTATTATATCCAAAATACTCTGCTATATCTGACACCTTAATATCAGTATTGCGGTGCCATTTTATATAATCCTGAATATCATTAAACAGCTGTTTTTTCTTCATGCTCAAATTCTGAGGAGCATTTTTTTCTATGAACTGGCAGAATAACTCGCATAGAACGGCTGTACACAAATAATTGTTCTGAAGCTTGTTATGATAACTTCTGACGCTATCTTGAAGGTGTTTCATAACAACTACAATTTTCTCAAGATTTGTTACTTTGCCATACTGAGGAATGTATAATTTCTCATCAGGCAGTTCTAACGGAAGTTCATCGAAATTGACAGTTCGAAATGAGTTCTCATTAGTAAAATGTAGCCAATAAAAACCACAGCTGCTGCTTTTATAGCCAGATTGCTTGGAAAGTGGCGGAAAAAGTAAGAATTCACCCTTGCATACATCAAAAAGCTGCTCATCAAACTTAAAATAAGCAGTACCCTCCGTAACAACTATAAGCTCAAAATTCTCCATTTGCCTTGAAAAATGCATCCACTCTGGAGATGGAGCTTGAAATTTTCCTGTTAAATCGTATTTTAATGGAGTCGCAAGTGAAAGCTCATAATATGTCATATGACTTTTTACCACCTATTCTGCAGAAAATCCATTTAATTTATGTACAAATATTGGTAGACTTAAATTAAGGTACCATTAATTATTAAAGGAGGCGCTTACTGGAATAAAAGCTTTCCAAAGTTAATCATTATTTGATAAATTTATGCTAAAAAATGAGTAATATAAGCCTTTGGCTCAAGCAACTATTATCTGCTTTGCTGGAACAAAAAGCTCATCATGTAAAGCAGAAAAATACCCGGGTGACATGCTGCTGAGGTCAGAGACAACTCATTGAGCAGCTATATTTACAAACTTGGTATAAGATTACTCAGCTACTAAATTATATCAAAGTATTATAAACAAAATCAATATTTGTTAAGCGATTTTCTTAATCAATTTTGAAAGTAGTTACCTTATATGTTTCCTAAAGTGTTTTACTTGGTTTAAGAGAAAATGGTAGAAAGCTCTGGTATAAAATGCTTAAATACTAGTCGGTTTGTATCGCCTATAAATTCATAAAAATATGAACTATTAATTAAAAGGTCTATGGCTTGTAGACTGAGTCTTTGTCAAAGCTGACATATGGATACATTGAATCCAAGTGAGGGTTTGTTGAAATGTAGAATCAAGCAAATTTATATCGGAAAAGGAACTAAACAAAAGGCATGCCAAATTAAAATTTACAAGAGATAATTTAAAAATGAATCACTCTATATTTAATCTGAATAAGTGTATGTACAATTATTAAAAATTTAATAGAGCAATACAGTTGGGTGGGAGCATTTTAAAATCAACCCATATGCCACCAAACCCTACCATTATTAAAGAAGAAGGAGATATTTACAATGCTTAAAATATTAAAAAAGTCAAATAGTTCGTTAATGATTCAAATACTTGTACTGACGCTGTTATTAGTTTTTCTGACACCATCATTTGTGTCAGCTGAAAGCGTTGATAAGCTTCAATCGTTTGATATGGAGCAAGTAAAAGTGACTGATGCATATCTAGTAAATGCATTTAATAAAGAAATATCATACCTGCAATCCATTGATCCTAACCGCTTGTTGGTTGGTTATAAGCAAACTGCTGGTTTATCGACAAGTTACAGTAAGTATGGCGGTTGGGAAAACACACCTCTTAAAGGGCATACATTGGGTCATTACATGTCTGCATTGGCACAGGCTTACAAAAACACTAAATCCAATGCTACAGTAAATGCAGATATGAAAAAGAGGATTGATCTTATTATTTCTGAATTGCAAGCATGTCAGAATAAGAGGGGTGATGGATATATATATGCTGAGCCTACTTCTCAATTTGATGTTGTTGAGGGAAAAGCAACTGGCACACTTTGGGCACCTTGGTACACTATGCATAAAATAATGTCAGGGCTTATTTCAATTTATGAATTGGAAGGAAATCCAGCGGCGTTAACTGTAGCCAGCAATTTAGGAGATTGGATTTACAAACGTGTGAATGCTTGGGATTCTGCAACACAGGCAAAGGTATTAGGTGTTGAATATGGGGGAATGAATGATTGCCTCATTGAATTATACAAGTTGACAGGCAAAAGTAATCACTTAGCTGCGGCCAAGAAATTTGAAGAACCTTCTTTACTTAATGCCATTGCTTCAGGAAATAATGTATTGCCAGGTAAACATGCCAATACAACGATACCGAAGTTTATTGGTGCAATGAATCGTTATCGTACGCTAGGCACATCAGAAGCTTCTTATCTTACAGCTGCTGAGCAATTTTGGAATTTCGTAATAAGAGATCATACATATGTTACAGGTGGTAATAGTCAATGGGAAGCCTTCAGAGCTGTAGGAAAGCTTGATCAATATCGTGACGAAGTAAATAATGAAACCTGCAATTCCTATAATATGCTAAGACTAACCCGTGATCTATTCAAGGTGACTGGGGATGTCAAATATGCTGATTTCTACGAAAGATCATTTATAAATGAAATTATAGCTTCTCAAAATCCTGAAACAGGTATGACAACATATTTTAAGCCAATGGGAACAGGATATTTTAAAGTATTTAGTAAACCCTTCGATAATTTCTGGTGTTGTACAGGAACTGGCATGGAGAATTTCACAAAATTAAATGATAGCATATATTTTAATAGTGGGACAGACTTATATGTAAATCTGTATATCAGTTCGGTTTTGGATTGGAAAGAAAAGGGGCTTGTATTAACTCAAACGGCTAATGTTCCTGTAGCTGATACTGTAACCTTTACAATTGACAGCGCTCCTTCCTCTGAACTTAAAATTAAATTCAGATCACCTTATTGGGTTGCTACAGATAAAAAGGTAACTGTTAAAGTAAATGGTATATCTGTTAACGCTGCAGTAACAAAGGGCTATCTGGATATAAACAGAGTTTGGAATGCGGGAGACAAAATTGAGTTGACCCTTCCTGCCGAGGTACAGGTGTCAAGGTGTACTGACAATCAAAGTGAAGTGGCTTTCACCTATGGCCCTGTTGTGTTGTGTGCAGGACTTGGAAATGAAAGTATGACTACATCTGCTGTTGGATGGAGTGTAACAACAGCAACTAAAACGGTTACGGTTAAGGATACAATAAACATAAATTCTGCTACTTCTGCGAGTTTAGATGACTGGCTCGGTAATATTAATAAATATTTAGTTCAGACACCTGGAAAGATGGAGTTTAAATTAAAAGAAACGGATGCTGATAATAGTTTAGTATTCACTCCTTATTACACAAAATATACTGGACGTTATGGAATCTACTTTGCATTAAAAGGTTCGTTTACAGGTTCTAGAAATCCATTTTCCAGGATTGAAGCAGAGAGTTACAATTCTCAGTCAGGTATCCAAGATGTAACCTGTGATGAGGGAACAGGTGCAATTGGATATGTAGAAAATGGAGATTATGCAGTTTACAAAAATATGAATTTTGATAGTGGCGTGACAGGCTTCATTGCAAGAACTTCCAGTGCTGAAAATAATGGTACTATCGAGATTAGACTTGATAGCATTACTGGACCTTTGGTAGGAACGTGTCAAATTACCAGCACAGGGGGATGGCAGGTATTTACTGATTCTAAGTGTGGTATCAGCGAAATAACCGGGAAACATGATGTTTATTTGAAATTCACAGGAGGAAGCGGATACTTATTTAACATAAACTGGTTTAAATTTATCAAGGAAGATATATCACCAGTACTTAAGGGAGACCTCAATGGAGATGCTACTGTTGATGCAACTGACTTCGCTCTTATGAAAATGTATCTTCTTGGAATAACTACCGATTTCCCTGTACAAAACGATCTTGAGGCAGGAGACCTAAATAAGGATAAGGTAATTGATGCACTTGATTTTGCAATGTTCAAGCAATACCTACTAGGTGGTATAGAGATAAATTGATATTCTATAAAAGGAATAAACTTTAATTTGTAGATTAATGACATTTATATGTTTATGAACTAAATGGGTACTAAAAAGGTAAGTGACAGTATCCATGAAATTCAAGAGGCTGAGTTAATAGGTCAACTAAATGACCTGTAGACTTAGCTTCTTTTTTGTTGAAGTATAGCATAATGATATCTCTATTAAAAAAAAGCTTAAAATATTGACCGCTTGTGCAGATTTTGAACCGCTTGTACAAAATGCCTTGTTAATAATCTCTCGATATGCTACCTTACGAGTGTTATCAGATTTTTTGCTGTGGTACTAAAGGCGTGGCGGTTTAGACGTGTTAGGACAGCTATAGAAGAAAACATCAAATATGCCATTTATATGGATTCTAGCAAGAATTTTAGTCTGACTGTGTACTTCAGCATACCAAGGAGGTTCAGCAGACTAAAACTCAGCCTTTGCTGTCTGTGAAACCACAGTAGCCAGAAAGTCTAGTACATTTCTTATCGTAAGTAGGATTTACCGCGAAGAAGCAGCGGGATATCCAGCATCATTGTTGAATTCATATTGGGCTTTGGCGGATATTGAAAATCATGATAATAAATATCATAAAATATTAGGAGGAAAATACATGAAAAAGAGGTTATTAAGCATTTTACTGTGCTTCTGCATGGTGTTTAGCTTGCTGCCCATGCCAGTATTGGCGGCAGACCCTTCAATATCCATTGGGGGAGTAACAGTTGACAACAATGATTGGTATGCAATAACTGACACGATCGGTACAGTGACAACCCAAGGTGCAATTTCAATTAACAGTAACATACATGTTGCATTAGGCGAAGTTGACGGTACGCCTACTGCTACAGTTACACTTAAAAACGCCACTATCGAAAATTCTGAAAATAGGCATGCTATCAACGTGGAAGGTTATGACCTGAATATCGTTTTGGAGGGCACATCAAATCAGATTGGTGTAAATGCAACAAATGAATATGGTAATGCAATATACAGTTCGACTGGCAACAAGGTGACAATCACAGGTGAGGGAGATATTACACTAAAGGGATATTACGGCATTAGTGTCAACGGTCTAGGAGATGTGAACATTAATACCACAGGCAATTTGAATATAGCTTCTGTCTGGCAGATGGTTCAGACCTCTGGGAGCATTACAGTAGCTGCAAAAAGCATTGAAGCGACGGGATATTATTTTTACGGATATGCCGTGTCACTTACTGCTACAGACGGGGAAATTCACGCAACTGGCAGTGGTAAATATGGAATTCAAGCAAGCGGCAATGTCACAGTTTCTGCTCCAAATGGTGCGATTTCTATTTCAGGAGTAGAATATGCTATTAAAGCCACGGATTATTCCGTCAACGTTGCTGCAAAGAATGACGTAACACTGACTGGAACAGTGCAGGGTAAGGAGATATCCATCACCTCAGAGACAGGCGACTTAACCATCAACGGTTATTATGAAGCCATTGAAAGCGCTCAAACCTCAGTTACGCTGTCTGCACCATCAGGAGATATGTTTCTGAATGCCAAAAATAATTCCGACATCATCTCAGGAAGCAATAATTTCACCCTTGCCATTACAGCAGCTGGAAAGCTGGAGGCAAAGGGTCCATATGGAATAGTGAGTTACGGAGACGCAACCATCAAGGCGGATAAAGTGTCTGTAGAAAACACCTCCGATGGTTATGGCTTCAATGGCGGAGTATTGACTATCACAAGCCCTAGCGGAGGTAACTGCTCAGAGGTGTATATCTCAGGTGGAAAAGGCAACAGGGACGCTATTAATGCATATAGAGATGTGTGCATTAAGGCAGATAAGGTTGTTATTAAGGCAGCTTTCAATGCCGAACATGCTATAAACGCCTCCAGCATTATGGGAGATGTCACGGTCACTATTGGAGATACTGGATTAATTGTAGGTGCAATTTATATCAAAGGTACCAATGCTATTTCTGCAGGTATGCTACATGCAGAAAAGAACGGTAATAACGCATCTTATGGACTGAACCTGAATAAGAACACCCCGTCACAAAGTACCTACTACAAGGCTGGGGATGGCTATGTGATTTTTGTGCCTGCAGCGGGAGATACTCCGGCCACCTTGCTTCTAAATAATGCAACAATCCAAAATCAGACTACACGTACCGATAACGCAATAGGAATGGAAAACGAAGGTATTGCACTGCCCACAGGCAACATTATCATAAAGGTAGAGGGAACAAATAGTATTACGTCTTACTATGGAGACGGCATAGGCTATTTGGGGAGTCACGTTACCCTGGCTGGTAACGGTGTCCTGAACGTAGACGGCACAGCAGGCGACATCATGTTAGATGACGGCTCCTTTTCCTTTGCTGATGGTGCTGACGTGACCCTTAACGGTGTAGTGTCAGTAATAAATGATAATATACCTCAAAATACTGATACTGTTTACGGCAATATGACAGTAAATACATATTTCAGGAGTCTTTACGGAGATGCTATAATTGCCAACGGAGCAACTGTGACCATTCCCGAGGGACAAATGCTTTGGATGGATGAAACTCATTCAATAACCATTAACGGGCAGCTTATAAATAATGGTACAATAGTTCTGCCCTACAATTATACTATTGAGCAAATACATGCTTTAAATCTTACAGGAAACATATTGATGCGTAATGGAGAGGAAAACAAATATAGAATTTATGTAGATGGCAATATTTATGCCTATGGCGGCAAGGTGGACTATAATTTTTCTTTTAATAGTGCACCCACTGAGGTTACTTATTATGAAACAATCAACGGATATTTTATATTTACGCCTGCGACAGACGATACACAGGCTAAGCTAACTTTGCACAATGTAGATCTTTTTGGGTATTTCACGCTACCTGACGTTCCGCTAACTTTTGATTTGGAAGGTGTAAATACAATAGAGTCAATAGATGCATCTGCTTCCATAATTATTGAAGGTGACGGCAAGTTGGATGTATATGATTTCAAGAACAGCAAAGCCGAAGCTACACTTACTGTGAACAGTGGTGCAACGCTTAATACAAAGTATAATACAACTGAGAACAACATTACAACTAATACAATATACGGCAATTACATGTTGAGTGAAGATTCAAGATTTTATGTAGGACCATCCCAAAAATTAGTGTTGTTACCTGATGCAGTTTTCACGCTTAGATATGATGGAAATATAGAGTTCCATAGTGGTGCAACACTTGATGATATGACTCTTGGTGCAGGAGCATCCATTGTTAATAATACTCATATAACTCTGCCACAAGGCACAACACCAGAACAGATCGCGGCACTGCCTCTAAGCGGAAGTGGTGTGGTGAGGGTAACTACAGCGTATGATAACCATGGATACCCTGAAACATGGGATACATATACAAATGAAGGCTTACCAATTACAGTAGTAGATAGTGACGATTTAACGCTGACAGATACAGAAGTTTTAGAATCGGATAATAAGGGTTATACTTGGAGTAAAACAGGTGAGGGCAATGATGAGGTTTGGACATTGACACTGAAAAACATCTGCATTGACGGTAGCCTGTATCTGCCTAACAAAGCAATTGTAATTAATTCCACTGCCGACAGTATCATCAACGGAAGCATTGGCACGGATAGTGGTTATGCACTTGATATTACCTTTACAGGTACTGCACCACTAACCATCGGCGGTTGGATTAGCGGAGGAATAGATGGTGATATTGTAACTGTTCAGAGCGGTGCAAAGATAACAGTTGACGGAGAAATATTCTTAGGTTCCAGCGGTGGTGCAAACGGTACTCTGAATGTTACTGGAGCTGGAACAACCCTCAATGTAGCTTCTTCAATGGGCTATGCTGTTATGTGTGACAGTGTGAATATCGAGAACGGAGCAATAATGACTGTTAAGGCACAGGGCGAAGATAGCATTGGCGTAAAAGCTTTGACAGGTGTTAGTATAACAGGTGGATCAACGCTTATAGCTGGCTGTGATTACGGGGTTTATATCTACGGTGGTAAGCTAATGATGGACGAAAGCAGCAAGCTGATAACAAACGGCTTGGTTGCGCCATTTTGCATAGTGGATAGAACCTCCGAAAAGCTACAGAGTGATGTTCTTGCGCTTGCAGGAATCCCAAGTGGAACAGAAATTTCATCTGTACAAGGTACCGATGATGGTTATGGCTACACTTACTGGAGCCTTGTACCAACAGGTGGCAGTCTGAAAGTATCGGATGAAAACAATGAGCCTGTTACCTTGACAGGTGCAGTATCCGGACTATTAAGCTTTGTCAAAGCGGTAACTCCTGGCGGAAACCCAGGTGGAAGCTCTAGTGGCTCTATTAGTACAGTTAGCTATAAGCTAAGCTTTGAGACAAACGGCGGAACTAAAATTTCTGACCTTTATAAGGAAAATGGAACTAACATTGACCTTGTAAACTACAAGCCAACCCGTGAAGGCTATGAATTCGACGGTTGGTATTCTGATAAGGAATTAACCAAGAAGATAACCAGCATAAAGATATCAAAAGATACTACCATATTTGCCAAGTGGGTGGAAAAAGTTGTAACGATAAATAATCCTTTTACTGATGTATCTCAAAGCGCATATTATCGCGATGCGGTATTGTGGGCGGTTCAAAAGGATATCACAAGCGGCACATCTAACACTGCTTTCAGTCCTGATAAGGTTTGTTCTAGAGCGCAGATGGTCACTTTTCTGTGGAAAACAATGGGTTCTCCAGAGCCAAACTTAGTAGATTGTAAGTTTGTGGATGTATCCAAAGACGCCTACTATTACAAGGCTGTTCTCTGGGCAGTGGAAAAGGGTATTACTACGGGAACTACTTCTACCACCTTCAGCCCTGATGCTACCCTAACTCGCGGTCAAGCCGTGACATTTTTGTGGAACGTGGCTGGCAAGCCTTCGGTTAACTCAGTAAATCCGTTTACCGATGCATCCAAGAACAGCTATTATTACAAGGCTATGCTGTGGGCGGTGGAAAAGGGTATCACCCATGGAACTTCCACTAAGACTTTTAGCCCATCGGCTTTCTGCACTCGTGCTCAGATTGTGACGTTCCTGTATAAGTACATGGGAAACTGATAATAAACTGAGTAGATATTACAAAAATAGAATTTTAAGTATTATGATGTAATTATGAATGGTAATAAGTCTGTTACAGTTAAATATTGAACAGTTTTTACTTGTTACTTTTGATAAAAAGCAACAGATTGATGTAAGAGAACTGAATCCTCCAACTGAAACTAAACTCAGCAAGGGGATTCAGTTCTCATGCTATCTTGCAGGCTTTGGGTTATCAATAAGTTTAAACCTTTTTATAAACGATTTTTTAGGTATTTCTTTAAAAAGAGCATATCAATTCTATATAAATCATTTTTTCTCTACTCAAGTCAAGCTACCTCAAACAGTGAACAATTGCTAGATCTAGCAATCATTAATTTATGTAATCATTTTGGCAACAAACCCTTTGATAAGTATCCTGCACTGATAGACTTCTATGTAAAATCTATTCCTTTTTTCGGCAAATAATAACGAGATTAGTCATAAAGCGAATTAATAAGGAATAAATTTGCTTTACCTTAACATTTGATTTATGGTATATTGTTGGTATTAAGAGACTTCCTGTTTGTGCTATTTGAGGGATTAATATTTTCTTCAGAAGGGTTACGAATATCAAAATTATGTAGATATTTATAAGGTTAAGAAAATGAAGAAAATTCATATTTTAAAGTGGTTGAATAATGTAAATATCAGAAATAAACTTCTGTTTTCCTATATCTTAGTAGTATTGTTGCCTGTCCTTCTTATCGGACTTGTATTAACCCTTAGCATGACAGAAATGGCTACTGAGAGGGCAATGTATGAGGCTAGCAACAGTGTGGATAGAGTATATGGAAGACTTAACGAGACTTTAAAGCTGGCGAAAGATCTATTTGGGCAGTTTAACATGGATACCAACCTTGAGCGTACAGTAATGACAAGATATCAAACCGTAAATGAGGTGTTGGATGCTTATTCAGGTTACTCGGGGATTATGAATTGTACACGCTATTATTCCAGAGAGATAGAGGATATAAAGCTGTATACATATAATGATACAATGTTAGGCAGTGGGCAATTTATTATTGCTGACGGTGATATTTATGGGAAAACTTGGTTCGAACAAGCTAGACTACTAAATGGAGGGGTCTATTGGCAGATGTTTTACAATCCCATTAGGAATTCTAGTTATCTATCACTGACAACTTTACTTAAAGGTGCTATTCAATTAAAACCTCTTGGGGTTTTGGTAATTAGTATAAAACAAAGCTGCTTGACGTCTATTGTAGAGGATGAACCCTATGAAACCATTATTCTAGATGATAAAGGAATTGTACTGGCTGCAAAAAAAGTTGAATTAGTAGATAAAGAGCTGTATATGGAGAACCTTAAAACCCTTTCATGCATGCCTTCAGGTATTCACGAAATAATTTATGACGATAAAAAAGTAAAAGCTATCGTTAGAACATTTCGTCCTAGTACAAACAATAAGGAGTTCAGGATAGTTTCGTTAGTACCCTTAGATGCAATTACTGATAAAGTCACGAAGTCTTTTATGCTTGGATTCTTAATAATGATGCTCAGCTTTGTAATGGCTGCAGTTTTGTTTGTATTTTTTGCCAATACCATCAGCAAGCGGGTAAAGCGTATAAGTGAGGATATGCATACTGTAGCTTTGGGTAACTTTGATTTTTTACCATCCATTGAAGGAAATGATGAAATCGGTCAACTTTCTAAGGATTTGGGGGTAATGGTAAAAAGTATAAATGACTTAATAAGAGAAGTGTATGTGGCGAATATGCAAAAGAACCAGCTGGCTATCAGGCAAAGAGAGATAAAGTTGAAAATGCTTGCAAGCCAAATTAATCCTCATTTCCTTTTCAATGCACTAGAAGCAATTCGAATGAGAGCTTATTGTAATGGGGACGAAGAGGTTGCAGAGGTCATTATGCTTTTAGGAAAAATAATGAGACGGAATCTCGAAATAGGGAATGAACTGGTCTTTTTCCATGAAGAAGTTAATTTGATAAAGGCTTACCTTGACATACAGAAGTTTAGATATAGAAATAGGTTTAACTATACACTGAACTATAGTCGCGAACTTGATAATTATAAGCTGCTTCCATTTATTATCCAGCCTATTATTGAAAATGCTGTTGTACATGGGTTGAAATCTGTGGAAGAAGGTGGTGATATTTCGCTTAATACCGAAAATGAGAGCGGAATATTAAAAATTATTATTGAAGACAATGGCTGTGGAATGGATGAGGAGCAGATGCAGAATGTTATTCATAGTCTGAATGAGGTAGAGGATACTTTTGGCCAGCATATTGGTCTTAAGAATGTACATCAGCGGATAAAGCTCTATTATGGAGAGGATTACGGAATAACAATCAACAGTACCTTTAGAAAGGGCACTAGAGTGGAGATTACTTTGCCGGGGGGAGGGTGAATCAATGCTCAAAGCAATGATTATTGATGATGAAGATTATATTAGGGAGGGCTTAAAGAAAATCATCGATTGGAATGGATATGGGTTCTACATTTGTGGCGAAGCCAGTAATGGTTTCAGAGGGGTAACTCAGGTTCGCGAATTAAACCCAGATCTTGTTATTGTGGATGTTAAAATGCCGATAATGGATGGCTTAGAGATGATTAGGAACTTGCGGATAGAGGGGATGCTCTGCGAGTTTATTGTCTTGTCTGCATATTCGGATTTCAAATATGCACAGACAGCTATTGAATTGGGTGTTGATTCGTATATTCTTAAGCCGATAGACCAAACTGTGCTTATAGAAAAGGTTTGCAAGGTCCACGACAGGATAATGAGAAAAAAGCAAGTCAAACAAAATATGGATTTGAGCATATCTTTTTCAAGGGATAAAATATTTCAAAGTATTATTTTTGATACAATAGATGTTCAAACACTTGAAAAGTATTACACCTTTTATGGCTTTGATTTTCCGTGGAGCAATTATCGAATTGCGCTTGTAGAAATAGAAGGTGAACAATTGAAAGAAATGAATATAAAAATGAATGTTAAAAAAAACATTGAAAGTATTATTTCTAAAAATAAACTGGGTTATGTTTTTGATATTGAGAATTACGTCGGAGTTCTTTTTGATGATATGAAGCTTAAGGCCAATTTGGAGGTTATTAACAATCTACCGGTACAGATTAATGGGCTATGTGAAGCAGATATCACGATTGTGTTAGGTAGCTTAGTGGAAAATTTATCAGATATTTCGTCTTCTTTTCATCATGCCAGTAAATTGTTAAATCGAAAATTCATTTTGGGCTCAAAAGGGATTATCAGTGATAGAATAGAAGATACAAATATTGCTGGTGAAGCTGGAAATGTGCGTTTGGGATATAGCTTGGAGAATATAGTAGATAGTCTATATAAAGGTATTGACGCTGGTAATATAGATCAAATAGAGGATGTAATGGATGGTGTATTTCAAGAATTTTTATACGGGGGATATTATGAAGATGTTATAAAAGTTAATTATTCAAATATCTATTCTGCTACTATAAATAAGTTGGTTCTAGTTAATCCGGATATGCAGGATAAACTTAGTGTCAGTCAGGAAGTTCTTAAGTCAATATGTAAAAAAGCTAGTTTGCAGGAGTTGCATGTTTACATGAGGTACATATTTATAGGAATTTCAGAGGAATTAGAAAAAAAACGACCCGATGATCCAATTAAAAAAATACTTGACTACATAGGGCGTAATTATAATCAGGATTTGAAGCTTGAGACAATCGCTGCTTTATTCAATTATAACAGTGATTATCTGGGCAAGAAGATAAGACTAAATACTGGAAAGCACTTCAATACATATCTTGATACAATTCGAGTTGAAAAAGCCATACAGCTCCTGAGGGAGGGGTACAAGGTATATCAAGTTGCACAAAAAACAGGATTTAAAGATATGAATTACTTTTATAAAAAATTTAAATTTTATGTAGGAGTATCCCCTTCTGACTTTAAAGGTAGAGCTTAGTAAAGGCAACCTGTTATCACTTCTTATTTTGTGGGAAAATAATGTAAAATTTTAAATAATTCTGTTAATTCTTAATGTCGGATTTTTACCATATAAAGTACTTGGATTTTTACTGTATTCGTTAATAGGTGCTTATGTTATTTTATTACTAATATAGTATATTTTTATGCTTATTTTCGCCAAATTAAATATAGACTCAGTTAAATTATAAATACTCATATAGGGGTCTAAATGAAAGTTAACCTACAATAATGCAAAAATTATTATGTAAGTGGGACCCAGATATTAACTAATTGGGGTATTGGATGTGTTCATTGGACATATGACAGTACGTAAATCCTTATGTTACTAATTAAGTGGAAGATATTACCTATATCTGAAATTGCAGTAGGTAGTTGATACTTATTTAACATTAACTGGCTTACTTTCAGTTAAGAAAAATTTGGGGAATTGGGTGATATAAATACCGATGGGCAAATCTCAAATTGAAGTTGAGAGTTATGGCACCCAGTTGAGAATGGAAACTGAAAATTGTAGAGAAGGCGGACAGGACGTAGGATTTATTCAGAATGTAGATTATGTTGTTTACAAGAGTGTTGATTTTGAAGTGGTGCAAATAGCTTCCTGGCAAGGGTAGCCATTGCTACTAGCGGAGGTAATATTTCTAAGCTGCCTTATTCGAATTAAAGATAACTTGGCACTATGCAACGTTTACTCAGGGAATGATTTCTGTTTCGTTACCTGGATAGAAGTCAATGATTGAGTGGGTTGGCCTATAATATTGTGCCTGCTTTTTTGGATTTATTAAATTTAATTTGAGGTGAAAAAATGAAAAATAATTATTTTATCATCACGTTTTTTTCATTACTATTGACAATGGTTTGTGGTATCACAACGTGTTATGCGGACAATCCAATCGTACAAACAATTTATACCGCTGATCCTGCACCGATGGTACATAATGGGACTTTTTACATATACACAGGACATGACGAAGACGGTTCAACCTCATTTAACATGAAAGACTGGAGATGCTATTCTTCTACAGACATGGTAAACTGGACAGATCATGGAGTTATGATGGACATATCTACATTTAGTTGGGCTAGTAGTAATGCCTGGGCAGGACAATGCATATATAGAGATGGGAAATTCTACTATTATGTGCCTATGGTACAAAAAAATGGTAAACAGGCAATAGGTGTCGGAGTATCAGACAGTCCTACCGGCCCATTTACCGATGCAATTGGAAAACCTTTGGTTTATACTACTGGAGATGGTGACATAGACCCGACTGTATTTGTTGATGATGATGGACAAGCCCATATGTATTGGGGAAATC
>JAEZIB010000095.1 GCA_023416275.1 Bacillota bacterium
ACACCATATGCTCCACTAACTCCGGAAATTTTAAGTAAGGAGTTTTCAAGTGCTTTATCAGCATATTCATCCTCTATCATAATGTCATAGTTTCTATCAACAAAAGCATTAATAATTTCAGAAATTACGCTATAGCTTACTACATTAATCATTAAGAGGCAAGAAATACTTATTGTTATAAGAGATATACTATTAAAAGCTCTTTTGTTTTTTCTGATATTACTTATCGCCAAGTCTCCCGTGTGCCCCAAAAAGAATGAATACAATTTGCTTAAAAGTCTAGAAAATGTGTTGGTTATAATTGGAATCGAAATTATGATACCAATTATTAAAAAGACTAAACATACTATGTCTACATATAATGCTATTTTTGTTTTTATCAAAAAAGGTATTATAGTTGAAATGATTATAAGAAGTATACCAACTCCATTAACCCAAAAGTTATCTTTTTCTTCAGTTTTACTTGACCCTGAGACCAGATTTCTCAATGACATTTTCGATGCTTTGCTAATCGGAATAAGACTGCTTATAAGCGAAAGCAGTACCGCGATTAACAACGCACAGATAAATTGCACAGGTGAGAAGTATGCAAGAATGTTGAGAGTTTTAGCCCATTGGGGAGATGTGAAGTACATAATAATGTCTACTCCCATCACTCCAAGGCACGACCCTATTACTCCTCCTATTATTCCATATATTACACTTTCGATAGACAAGACCATAGTGGTAAGTCGTTTGGTAGCACCCATACTACGGAATATTCCCATTATTGGAAGCCTCTCTAAAGTTATAACTTTAAATGCAGAGTTAATAATAAATACACTCATGCAAAATACCACTACAGTAATTGCTAAAAAAGCAGTAGACATAGCCTGAGTTTCCTGATTTGCTTCTTCTTGAGTAAAAGGTTCCTTTACTGTCATGCCCGGATAAATTACTGAAAGCTGGGATATAGCCTGTTCTATCTTACTTGAGTCCTTAATTTTAACATATGCTACATTTCCCATAGAAGGAATCTCATTAAACACTGTACTTAAACTCTCTTTTGGGACAATTGCAAAGCATGCTCTACCGTTCTCCAGAAAATAACCTGTGGGGTTTGAAATACTGCATACCTTAAAGTTAATTGTTTTGCCATTAATATCAATATATACATCTTGATTTAATTTTATTTTATACTTGTCAGCAGTTTTCTTACTTAAAACAATTTTTTTTCCGATGAATGGTTCAAAGTTTTGTGAGGAAGCAAAAGAGGTTTTGTACACTCTACAAAAATCTTTAAAGGATATACCTTGAATCTCAAGCTGTTGGGATTCATTCCCCTTTAACTTCAACAAAGCAGGTGTCAATATAGCACTTGTCATTGAATCTATACTTTCTTTATAAAACCCTGTATCTATAGAGTCCTTAATCTCAAAAAATCCCGAAGAACTTTTGGGTTCGGGTTTTATAACTATATCAGAACTTCCGCATGCCTGCATTGCCTGACTAAGTGATATATTCAGCATATTACCATAAGTAACCCATGAAATGTAAAACATCATAGAAGACAATGCTATGGAAAATAAAATGAGGTATGTTCTGAGCTTATGGTTTCTAAAATTCTTTAAAAAGTACGTTACAAATATAGACATCTAAGTATCACCTTTATATTAGATTTTTTATATTTATAAGATACTAAATAAAAATTAATTGACCATTAAATATAAATTAAATATTTTTTAATATTTACAAAACTTACACACATATATATAATATACAAGGATTTATATATATAAATGATATTCACAGACTTACAATTTTATGTATTAAAAGGAACTAATATGTCAAAAATAATTGTTTTTAATAGTTTAAGTGAAGTCTTGCTTAAAAATGGACAAGACTGCAAAGGCATTACTTTTATTACTTCTGAAAGCACGGAGAATTACTTGTCGTACAAGCAGCTTTGTGAAAGGGCAAAAAAAATTCTTTACAATTTACAGAAGGCTGGTCTTATGCCGGGAAGTAAATTGATTTTTCAATTAGAGGATAATGAAAAATATATCTGTACATTTTGGGCATGTTTGCTCGGGGGCATTATTCCTGTACCTGTGTCGGTTGGTCATAATGATGAGCATAGGCTTAAGGTAATCAAAATTTGGGGTATACTTGATAAGCCATATATAATTGTGGAGCAAAATGTTCTTAATAAGTTGGTGGAATATGGAATTGCCAATGGCTTTGAGAAAATAGTTCAACAAGTATTGCAAAAAAATATACCGTTGGAGCATTTAGATGATGACAATGGGATGGGAAATATCCATATAAGCGAAAATCAAGATACTGCATTTATACAGTTTTCATCGGGGTCTACCGGAGAACCGAAGGGTGTAGTTCTTACCCATGAAAATCTTTTAACTAATGTAAATGACATTATTACATGCTCCAAATTAACATCTGAAGATATCGTACTTAGTTGGATGCCTTTGACTCATGATATGGGAATGATTGGATGCCATTTAGTACCGCTTTTTCTGAATATTGACCAATATAGTATGCCCACATCCTTGTTTATCAGACATCCAGCTTTATGGATTAAAGCAGTAAACCAATATCGGGCTTCAATTTTATCTTCTCCAAACTTTGGCTACAGGTACTTTTTATCTTCTTTAAAACATGATATTGGAGAAGATTGGGATCTTTCCTGCGTTAAGCACATATTCAATGGTGCTGAGCCAATATCATACGATTTGTGTAAAAGCTTTTTGTTAAAAATGCAGAAATATAATTTAAAAAGTACTGCAATGTACCCTGTTTATGGGTTAGCTGAGGCTAGTCTTGCAGTTTCATTTCCTCCGGTAGGAGAAGAAATAATTCCTGTACATATAAACCGATCTTCAATTTCAATCGGAAAAGCCGTAAAAGAGCTTTCAAGTAGTGAAGAGGCTGGGTGTGTAACGTTTCTTGATTTGGGTTACCCTGTTACAAACTGCAGTTTGAGAATATGTGATGAGCAAAATAACATTCTTCCAGAAAACACAGTTGGTCTTATTCAAATAAAAGGCAAAAATGTAACAAAAGGTTATTATAACAATATGAAGGATACAGACAGGCTGATTTCCTCAGATGGTTGGCTTAATACGGGTGATTTGGGATTCTTAAGGAATGGTAGATTGGTAGTAACTGGTAGAGCTAAGGATATAATTTTTGTAAATGGTCAGAATTTTTATCCACATGATTTAGAAAGGATAGCAGAGGGCGTTGCAGATGTCAGACTTGGAGAAGTAGTTGTATGTAGTGTTCCGGGAGTACTGAATGAGGAAGAAATACTATGCTTCGTATTATTTAAAAAGGGACTGGATAAGTTTGTACAGATTGCTATTGATTTAAAGAAGCACATAAATAAGCAAACCGGACTGGAAGTAAAATATGTTTTACCTGTAAAAAAGATTCCTAAAACAACAAGCGGTAAAGTGCAAAGATATAAGTTTGCTATAAAATTTCAAAGTGGAGAGTTTGATGAAATTGCAAATCAATTAGACGCATTAATTGATAAGGTATCGGCTAATTCACTTGAAGATACTGATATGAATAATACAGAACAGAGGTTGGCTAGTATTTGGAGAGACGTATTAGGAATAAAAAAAGTTAGTTCAAACAGTGATTTTTTCGAACTTGGTGGCAATTCATTAAGGTCATCCGTTCTTTCTAACAGAATTTTGATGGAGTTTGAAGCAAAAATCTCTGTTAGGCAACTAATTGAAAAACCAAATTTACGAGATATGGCCAGGCTAATAGAGGATAGTGATAAAAACTACCTTGATACTATAAAATGTTCAGATAATATGGAAAACTATCCCTTATCATCTGAGCAGAGGAGAATTTTTGCAATAAATATTATTAATGGAGAGAGTATAAGCTATAATATCACTTCAGCCATGTATGTTCTTGGTAAGCTTGATGTTTTAGATTTGGAAGATGCATTTAAGAGCATAATTTCGAGGCATGAGTCCATTAGAACTACATTTCATTTGGTAGATGGGCTACCTGTTCAAAATGTGCATAAAGATGTTGATTTTAAAATAGATTATCTCGATATCTCAGGTGAAAATTTGGATACTATGATAGATCAGTTTATAGTCCCATTTGATTTTGAAAAGGCTCCTTTACTGAGGGTTGCAGTTATAAAGCTTACACAAGAGAAGCATCTTCTTCTGATTGATATACATCATATTATCTCCGATGGAACATCTATGGGAATAATAGTGTCAGAATTAGTTGCACATTATGGAAAGAGTAGTATTCCAGTAAACCCACTTCAATATAAGGACTATTCAGTATGGCAGCAAAATAATTTAAAGAATGACTCTTGGAAGTATCAAGAGGAATATTGGTTAAATACATTTTCAGACGGGGTCCCCGTACTAGATATGCCATTGGACTTTGAAAGACCGGCTGTTAAGAGCTTTGAAGGTGACAAAGTAATTTTTGAAGCTGATGAAGTTTTAACCGGAAAATTGCTGAAAATAGCTTCCGATACGGGAACTACCTTGTTTATGGTTTTGATGAGTATTTACAATATTTTATTATCAAAATATACCGAACAAGAAGATATTGTTGTAGGAACAACTATCGCCGGAAGAAATCACCCCGGTTTGGACAAGATCATTGGTATGTTTGTAAATACTTTGGCTATGAGATTTAAACCGTTGGGAAGTAAAACTTTTATGGAATTCCTTAATGATGTTAAAGAAAATTCTCTTAAAGCATATGAAAATCAGAATTATCCTTTTGATCTTCTGGTAAACAAACTTGGAGTTGAAAAAGATTTGTCAAGAAATCCTATCCTTGACACGGTATTTCAACTACAGAACATGGAAATCCCCGAAATGAAGGTAGATGGATTTGAGTTTGTACCGTATAAGTTAAATAAGAATACGTCAATGTTTGACTTTAAATTAGAAGCTAAACAAGAAGGCAAAATAATGAGATTTGAGTTGGAATACTGTACAAAGCTTTTTAGTGAATCGACGATGGAAGGCTTGGCAAAGCATTATATAAAAATTGCAAATACTGTATCCGAAGATATTACAATTTTGATTGATAACATCAAGCTTTTGGATGAAAGTGAGAGTATGAAATCAAAACTGCCAGAGTTGGTTGAAGATCTGGATATAGATTTTGATTTTCAATTATTAAATTAAGGTTTTTCAAAATATAAAAAACTTAGGCGTAAGCAGAATGAGGGTTTACAATGAATAATGATTTATTGAGTTCTTCAAAGGAACATGAAGATTTAAAGGCATATTGGAGAAAAAAACTTGAGGGGATTTCAGGTGAAATAGATCTACATGCTGATTATAGAAATACCGCCGAGGAGAAAGAAACAAAAGAGATTAATTTTTCCCTGGATGAAATAACAACAAGAAAAGTCATAGACTTTTGTAAAGGTCAAGACATAAGTATTTATACACTGCTATTATCTGTCATGGAACTATTCTTGTTTAAATATACCGGGCAGAATGATTTGGTTATTGCATCGCCTGTTTATAGGCCGGATAAAATGAAGTTCAATTCCAACAAATTAATAGCTATTAGGGAAGTACTAAATAGTGAAATTACCTTTAAAGAATTGATGCTATCTGTAGGTGAAACACTAAAAGGAAGCTATAAAAACCAACAGTACTCAGTTGACAACATTGCTAAGATGCTTGGAAAGAAGGATTGGGAAAGCAGTATATCAAAAATAATTGTACTAATGGATGGAATTCATGAAATAAGCAGCGTGGAAGAAATTATAAAATCTTCTAAAAACGACATGACGTTATCTATTTCCAGAAGCCAGAATGAGATTAAAGTAGCATTTATATATAATTCGAGTTTGTTCAACAGAAACACCATATTAAGAATATCAGAAATGTACAGGAATATTCTTAATCAGGCTTTGTTAAATTTAGAATGCAATTTGGTAGATTTCGAACTGATAACAAAAGATGAGAAAGATTATATTTTAAATAAATACAATAATACAGATGAAAACTATGATTATGATTTTACACTTCACGATTTATTTAGGCGACAGGTTAAAAAAACACCGAATAACAGTGCAGTGATTTTCGGAGAAGAAACCATAACCTACATACAGTTAGATAAAAAATCCAACCAGGTTGCAAACTACATAAGGAAATGCGGATTTGGAAAGAAAGATATGATAGCAGTGTCAGCCAAACGCTGCATAAATACAATAATAAATGTTATAGGAATTTTAAAGGCAGGAGCCACCTATGTACCATTAGAGCCGGAATACCCTGAAGATAGAAAAAACTACATTATTGAGAACAGTGGATGTAAAATGATGCTCACACCTGAAACATATGAGTACAAGGAGATATCGGCTTATTCATCCGAATTTGATGAAGTTACCAGCACACCTCAAGACATTGCGTACATTATTTTTACATCAGGCAGCACTGGTCGACCCAAAGGTGTAGTTATAACACATAAGGCGGCAGCCAATACAATTATCGATATAGGTCGAAAATTCAACGTAACTGCCGGAGATCGGATAATTGGCTTGTCTTCTATGTGCTTTGACCTTTCTGTATATGATATCTTCGGTGCCTTAAGCTCGGGAGCTGCACTTGTGCAGATTAAAGATCAAAGAGATGTAAACGATGTCATTAGAGTAGTAAATAAATATGGAATAACTATTTGGAACTCTGTTCCGGCTATTATGGATATGACTGTGGACAATATAGATACAGCATTGGAAAACACCAGTTTAAGATTGGTTATGCTTAGCGGTGACTGGATACCTTTGAATCTTCCACAAAAAATATTGAAAAACTTCTCTAATGCAAAGATTATAAGTCTTGGAGGAGCAACTGAGGCGTCTATTTGGTCAATATATTACCCTGTTGACTGTGTAAAAGAAGAGTGGAACAGTATTCCCTACGGGATGCCCCTCGCAAATCAGAAGTTTTATGTTCTTGATAAACAAATAAAACTTGCTCCCTTAAATGTTCAGGGAGAGTTGTATATTGGAGGTGCAGGGATCGCTCTTGGATATATTAATGATAAGGAGCGCACTAACGCTGCTTTCATAAAGCATACTGAGTTTGGAAACCTGTATAAGACAGGAGATTATGGCAAATTGCATCCTGAGGGATATATAGAATTTTTGGGAAGAAAGGATCATCAAGTCAAAATTAGAGGTTACAGGGTAGAGCTAGGTGAGATTGAAAGCGTATTGACTAATGCTCTATCTATTGATGAAGCAGTTGTTATACCACATAAAGGTTCTAAAGGGAGTCTCAATTTATGTGCATATTTAGTTATAGATCATGAGATAGATGCTTTTTCCATAAAAGATAAGCTGCGTCAATACTTGCCAGAGTATATGATACCTTCCTATTATGTGAAACTTGACAAACTTCCTCTCACAGCAAATGGTAAAGTAGATAGGAAGGCTTTACCTGAACCTCTTGAAACTACATCTCGACAAGAGATTGTCAAGCCTAGAAACAAACTAGAAGAACAGTTAGCTGAAATTTGGAAGAATACCTTGGAAATTGATGAAATAGGGATAAATAATAACTTTTTCTCTATGGGAGGAGACTCTATAAAAGCCATACAATTGGTTTCACGTATGCAGAATAAAAATATGAAAATTTCCATTCAGGATCTGTTTAACAATCCGACAATTAGTGGGATCAGCAACTATGTAACAGAATCAGCAAAGAAGATAAGTCAGCATATGGTAGAGGGGGGAGTAGTTCTCAGCCCAATACAAAAGTGGTTTTTCGACCTTAAGCTTAAGGGAAAGCATAACTTTAACCAATATTTCAAACTTCTGTTTAAAAACGAAATCGATGTATCTATACTTAAGAAAACGTTAAATAGCCTAGTTGAGCACCATGATGCTCTAAGAATGGTCTTTAAGTTCGAAAACTCAGAGATTGTTCAATTTAACAGGGGGCTTGGAGAAGGAACTTTTTATTTAGATACTTTTGATCTCAGAAATGATAAGCAGTGGCAGGACACTTTTGATGAAAAGGTATTGGAAATCAATGAAAGTATGGATTTAACACATGGCCCTTTGGTAAGAGCCGGTTTATTTAAAACCATAAATGGGGATATGCTTTTATTGTCTATCCATCATGTGGTAGTAGATGGATTCTCATGGAGAATTATATTGGAAGATTTCGTAACAGTATATAATCAGGTTGCCAATTCTCAGGATATATGTCTTGAATACAAAACAAATTCGTATATGGATTGGACTGCAAGATTAAAAGATTACGCTAACAGTACAGAGTTTCTAAAAGAAATGGAGTATTGGAAAGGCATAGAGGCTAACAAGACAGTATCGTTACCATTGGAACATGAAGGTATTCAACCGAAAGTAAAGGATAGTGAAGTAATTAAGTTGAGTCTATGTAAGGATGAGACAAGTTTACTTCTAAAGGATGTTAACAGGGTATACAAAACTGAGATGAATGATATACTTCTTACTGCTCTTGAGATGACATTTAAAAATTATACAGGTAGTGAAAAGGTGGCTGTAATACTTGAGGGTCACGGAAGAGAAGACATATTTGAAGATTTAGATATATCAAGAACAGTCGGGTGGTTTACATCCATGTTTCCGGTTATACTAGAACCTTCCAAAAACAAGGATATTGCGGAACATATCAAATCCGTGAAAGTAGGTCTCCGGGGAATACCACACAAAGGAATAGGATACGGAATTCTTAAGTACCTTACAAGCAAGGAAAATAGCAGCACTATAGATTGGGGAATTAAACCTCAGGTATGTTTTAATTATCTTGGACAATTTGACAAGTTGGATTCAAATGGTGCATTGGAGATAGCGTCCTATAGTTCGGGATTAACATCTCATCTGGAGTCTCAGATGCTGTTTCCACTGGAAATAAGCTGTCTAGTTGATGAACAGGAATTGGTTATATCTTTAAACTACAATAAATTTATGTTTAAAAAAGAGACAATATTGTATCTTTTAAAAGACTATAAGGAAAATCTCCGTAGTATTATCAGGCACTGTATGGACAGGATGGATGAAATCGAGATTGACGATAGTGAGGATGATGATCAGTTATATCCTCAGAAGTCGGCAGACAAGGAAAATATGTATTTACCATTTCCTCTTACCGAGGTTCAAATGGCGTACTTGCTGGGTCGAGATAGCCAGTTTGAAATGGGAGGGGTATCTACCCATATGTATCTGGAAATAGAGACTAAGCTTGATATGAAAAGGTTTGAAGAAAGCTTACAAAAAGTCATTATGCGTCATCCAATGATGCGAGCAGTAATAATGCCTAACGGATACCAACGGATACTTGAAAATGTGACCCCTTATAGGCTGGTTGTAGATGACTTGAGTTTACTTGACAGTGAAGCACAGCAGCAGCGGATTATAGATGAAAGAGAAAGAATGTCGCACTATATATTCGAAATAGATAAAGGTTCTTTATTTGAGTTTAAAGCATTTAAATTAAATAGTGATACTCATTATCTGTTTATTGGATATGACTTATTGATGGCAGATGCTGCAAGTGTTATGCAAATAATATTGAGAGAGTTACTTGAATTTTATAACAACCCAAATCTTGAGCTTCCCGTATTGGAGTTTACCTTCAGGGACTATATGCTTGCATATAAGGAATTTAAAGATTCTGAGACCTATGCAAGGGATAAAGAGTACTGGATGTCAAAAATTGAAGACTTTCCTCTGGCACCGGCTTTACCGCTTAAACAGGATCCAGCAAAGATTGTTAAGCCACATTTTAGAAGATACAGTAAGACCATTATAAAAGAACAGTGGGATAAAATTAAAAAGTTAGCACAGCAAAAAAATATAACTCCTTCAGTGCTTTTAGGTACAGCTTATGCTGAGGTTCTGGCATACTGGAGTAACCAAAATAGGCTAGCCATAAACCTGACTGTATTTAACAGATATCCTTTCCATCAAGACGTTTTAAATATTGTAGGTGACTTTACGTCAATAATTCTATTAGGTATAGAATTAAAACCAAATAGCACATTCTGGGAAAGAGCCGCCCATGTCCAGAAGAATCTGGTTGAAGCTCTTGAGCACAGACACTATGACGGGGTAGAGTTTATCAGAGAAATATCAAAGTATAACAACTTGGGTTCAAGTGTTGCTATGCCAATAGTATTTACAAGTATGGTGTTTAATAACATAAATAATGACATTTCCAGGCTAGGCGAAATTAAAGCCAGTGTCAGCCAGACTTCGCAGGTATTTATTGATAATCAAATAATGGAAAGCAATGGTGAACTGTTAATAGTTTGGGACTACGTGGAGCAACTTTTCGAAGAAGAAGTAATAGGCACAATGTTTGAACAGTATGCAGAAGTCTTAACAAATCTTCTAGATAACGGTGGTATATCCCTATTAGAACCTAATGAAAAGGATAAAAAGCTGTTGCTCGAATATAATAAAACCGAAGAAATAATACCCAAAACAATGTTACACGAACTTTTCAAAGAGCAGGTAAAGCTAGTGCCACAAAATACAGCAGTAATATTTGAGGAAGATAAGCTAACCTATAAAGAACTTGATGATAGGTCCAATCAATTGGCAAGAGCTCTCATTAATAGCCGAATTGAACAAGGAGATTTTATAGGTGTGCTTGCTGTGCGTTGCACAAATACTATTGTAAATATTATGGCTGTGTTGAAGGCTGGGGGAGCATATATACCTATTGATCCTAAGTATCCTATGGACAGAAGACTGTATTTACTTGAGAACAGCGGATGTAAACTATTACTTGAGCCCGAAGCTTATGAAAAAGAAAAAGCATCCATATATTCTAAAGATAGTCTGGGTGAAATAAGTAAACCGAGTGACAAGGCCTATATCATATATACTTCAGGAAGCACCGGAAAACCTAAAGGAGTTGTAATAACACATGAGGCTGCAGCTAATACTATTATAGACATAAATAGGAAATACAATGTAAACAGCGATGATAGGAGCATCGGTTTATCCTCAATGTGCTTCGATTTGTCTGTTTACGATATATTTGGAACTCTGGCTGCTGGAGCAACTCTTGTCATGATCGCAGATCAAAGAGATGTAAATGATATTATAAAACAAATTGACAAGCATCATATTACCATTTGGAATTCTGTTCCTGCCATAATGGATATGACTATTCAAGGAATAGAGAACAGCATGGAAACCCGTGAAAGTGAAGTAGACGTTAATACTAACATATATAATGAAACTCAAAATGAAGAAATTTACTTTTGGTCTCCTGTATTACAATGGAGGAAAAACACTGAAGAGGTAGTTGTAGGTAGTTATACATATCGGGGTGTGGCAGAAAAGATATTTCCTGAATTTTATTTTATTACACAGAATGGTGTAACTATCAACAGGCTTATGGAGAATTTCTCAAGTGTTGATGCAGAAGAATTAAGAGCTTTTATTAGTAAGGCAATAGAAGACAGAGTATTGGTAAGTTCTGTCTTGACTCCATCAGAAGTATATTCTACGCAGGAGAAGCTTTTCAAACATGAATATGGCAATGACTTGATATTTAATTCTGAGGCTTATTCAAAGTTTAAGGAAAAACAACTCCACAGGAGCTTTAAAGGCGTTAAATTAAATACAAAGGTTGAACTTAAAGATTGGAGTTATCCCGAACTTATAACAAGCAGACGTTCTTACAAGGTTTTTGATGAACAAGAAAGGATATCATTTGACACTTTATCCCAAATTATTTCTATATTTAAACAAACAAAGGACTCTAATTATTATTACGCTTGTTCAGGTGGGCTTTACCCAATTGATGTGTTTATTTATGTTAAAGAAGGAAGAATAGAAGGGCTTGAAAGAGGGCTTTATTATCATAATCCTATTAATAATTGCCTTGAGCTTGTAAATGGAAAAGATGTTATCACAGAAGATGCACATTTCTACACTAACAAGTCAATCTTTAAATCTTCAGCCTTTACAGTTTTCTTTATATACAATGCGGAAGTTACTATGCCTAGGTATGGGGCAATGGGATATTTTTATGCATCAATTGATACAGGGATCATGGTTGGAACTATGACTCAAGTAGCACAAATGCTTGACATTGGACTTTGCTCTATTGGAGATATGGCATTTGAAAAGGTTTCAGATTACTTTAATCTTAGCAAAAATCAGGTTCTTATCCATACTGTTGAGTGCGGACTAAAACCGGACAGAGTGCATAATGGTAAACTACCTGAAATATCGGTAAAGGATGCGTCCTGTATGTGTGAGATGAATAGAGTATCCAACAATGACCACAGTCAAATAGAACATAGTTTGCAAGGAAATACGAGCTTGCGCCTTGTTATGCTGAGCGGAGACTGGATACCGCTTAAGCTACCCGATAAGATCAAGGATCATTTCAGATCTGCTCAAGTTGTAAGTTTGGGTGGAGCAACTGAGGCTTCAATATGGTCGATATACTATCCCATTAATCAAGTTGAGGATGATTGGAAGAGCATACCGTATGGTATACCCCTAGCAAATCAAACATTTTATGTTTTGAATTATGAAATGAGGCAGTGTCCGGTAGGGGTAAAGGGTGAGCTATATATAGGCGGTGTGGGTGTAGCACTTGGTTATCATAATGATTTGGAGAAGACAAAAGGAGCATTTTTGGAACATCCAATGTTTGGGAGACTGTATAAAACTGGTGATTATGGAGTCATGCACAGAAGTGGGAATATAGAATTCCTTGGGAGAAAGGATAATCAGGTAAAGATAAGAGGTTATAGAATTGAACTTGGAGAAATAGAAAGTTCTCTTCTAAAACATAAAAATATTAATAGTGCAGTGGTAATAGACCGAACAGAACCTAGCGGGAAAAAGTATATTTGTGCATATTATGTATCGGACAGCAAACCTGATGTTTCTGAATTGAAGCTTCATCTATTACAGGAATTGCCTGAGTATATGCTACCATCATATTTTATTCAGCTTGACAGAATACCTTTGACCTCAAACGGAAAACTTGACAGAAGAAGTTTACCCGAACCAAGCCATAATAAGGTTGTGGCGGGAAATTACGTTGGGCCTGAAAATGAAATTGAAAGAAGTCTGACCAGTATTTGGAAAGATGTACTCCAAATCAATGAGTTGGGTGTTAATGACGACTTCTTTGAGCTTGGTGGTTACTCTATGCAGGCAACTATACTGCTGATAAGGATCCAGAAGGAATTTAATATAGAGCTACCTTTAAGGCAAATATTCAAAACTCCAACTATCAGAGAAATTGCAAAGTATATACAAAAAGGAAGTAGAGAAGAGAAATTAATCGTCCATGAACAGGCGAAAACAAGTTTATCTCCGGATATTAAAATATTTGAAGATAATCTGGTATTACTAAGATCTTCCGGAGAGTCACAGAAGAATTTATTTCTAGTCCATGATGTAACAGGTGAAGTAGAGGGTTATATAGAGTTTTGTGATAGTTTATCCTGTAAATATAACTTCTGGGGTATTAGAGCAGACCGCTTTGAGGGTTATGGACCAAGAAACATTGATATTGGAGAAATTGCTTCTAAATATATTAAAAAAATGAAAAAAATCCAGCCTGAAGGGCCATATTCTATTGGAGGCTGGAGCATGGGTGGTACTATAGCTTTCGAAATGGTAAGGCAGCTTGAAAAAGAGGGAGAAAGAGTTGAATTGTTTGCCGTATTTGATTCTATGGAACCTTGTAAGGAATTAGAGAAAGACGCTAAGTTTTTTACTGTTGAATCTGAGAAGGAATTGCTGAAAGAACATCTGCCTCAAGATTTGATGACCGAAGTGTTCCAGAATACCGGTGATACTGTTGAAGTTTGGAAAAAAATGAGCAGTATATGTGAAAAAAATGAAGTTTTTGCTACATATTTTACAGCAGTAATAAGAGAAAATCTCGGAGAATTGGTATATGCCATCCCAAATAGTGAACAGGCCAATATAAGTGACTTGATATACTACATGAATGTGATTAGAACAATAGGAAATATGCATGCATTTTATATTCCGGACAGTCCGATTGAGAGCCAGATGCATTTCTTCAAGGCCGTTAGATCAGATATGACTAAGAACAAGGAAGAATGGAATTTATATTGCAAAAGTCCTGTAAAGTTTTATGAATTAGATGGAACACATTTTTCAATTTTTAAGCCCCGGGAAGTAAAAAAGCTTTGTAATGTTTTTGATGCTATATAAGTAATAGAAAGAAAATTTATTAAAAGGAGGATTAAATCTATGGAATTATACGAATCAATTAAAAACAGAAGTTCCGTAAGAAAGTATGAAGATAGGGCTGTAGACAATAGCATATTGGCATTAATAAAAAATAAAGCAGACAACCTTGTACGTTTGAACCCAAAAATAAATACCAGATTAGAGTTTGTTACACAACCTGAGAAGGTAAGGGAAATGAAGATTGGCTTTTTAGGGGGACGTATAAATATAAATGCTCCTCATTGTATAGTGGCGATAACTGAAGATGTAGAGGGAGGGTACGAAAATGTAGGTTTTATGCAGGAACAGCTGGTGCTCGAAATGGTAGGAATGAACATTGGGTCTTGCTGGTTGGGGACTTTTGATAGAGATGTTGTAGGAAAATCGCTAGAGGTTAAAAATGGAGAAGTAGTTACCAATGTAATAGCCTTTGGATACCCCAAAAAAAGCTTTTACAATAATGGGCTTAGAAAGTTGTTAGGTACTACAAAGCGTAAGAAGGTTGAAGAAATCGCATTTTATAAATCATGGGGTCAAAGCCTAGACGATTTCCTTCTTAGGAAAAAAGCTTTGGATAAAATCATAAACATTTCGATTTTGGCACCATCTGCTGACAACTCTCAGCCTGTAAGGGTCGTTGTAGACGATAATATTGCTCACTTTTTTTCCATGGAAAAGAATGATTCGAACTATTTTAAAATTGATGCAGGCATTTTTCTTGCACACTTCTACTCTGCCTGCAAGAAGGAAGGTTATATTTCTGAGATCTGCTCCGAGCAAGTGGATATTGCTAGAGTTGGTGCACCAAAAGAATTTAAATATATTATTTCGCAGAAATATTGAGGTGATTGAAAGTGTATAAATATGAAAATCTTCTTGAGGTAATAGAACAGAAAAACGAAAACAGGGGAATAACATTTATAGACAGCGATACGGACGAAAGGTTTCTTTCATATAAGGAGCTTTATTCAAAAGCTTTAGGAATGTTATATTGCCTTCAGCAAAAAGGTATAAGACCCAAAGACGAGCTTATTTTCCAGATTGAGGACAATGAAGAGTTCCTGTGCGTTTTTTGGGCATGTATATTAGGTGGTATAATCGCAGTTCCGATAACTGTTGGAAATAACGAAGAGCATAGGAAAAAAGTTTTTAGGATATGGAAAGTACTAAATAATCCTTATATTATAGCAAGTCAAAAAAGTTATAGCTCACTGGGAAAATATTGTGGAATAGATGGGAATATATCATTTGAAGAATTGACACAACAATCGATTGCACTAGAAAACATGATTGAAGTATCAAAACATGGAGAAGTCTATAGGCCAAAGCAAGACGATATAGCCTTTATTCAATTTTCGTCAGGCTCAACAGGAGACCCAAAGGGTGTTACCTTAACTCACGAGAATCTTGTTGCAAATACAACAGCGATAATAAGAGGTTCAAATATTACAAAGGATGATTCAGCTTTAAACTGGATGCCATTGACGCATGACATGGGATTGATAGGTTTTCATATTACTAATATTGTTGCCGGAATAAATCAGAGTTTATTACCTACATCATTATTTATAAGGCACCCAACTTTGTGGATTGAAAAGGCGAGCCAAAAAAGAGCTACAATTTTATATTCTCCAAATTTTGGGTACAAACATTTTCTTACTTTTTACAACCCGGATGTTGAGAGGTGCTGGGATTTATCCAATGTGAGAGTAATATTTAATGGTGCGGAGCCTATTTCTACAGATTTGTGTAATAAGTTCTTAGATGATATGACCAGGTATAGGCTTAAACGTACTGCAATGATTATGGTTTATGGATTAGCAGAAGCTTCAGTTGGGGTTGCTTTTCCTCCTTTAGGAGAAGCTTTTACAAGTCTCAGTTTAAATAGAAAATTTCTGAATACAGGTGAGAAAATTAAGGAAATTGATCCCGATGATGAAGACAGTGTTGTTTTTGTTGATGAAGGATATGCAATTGATTTCTGCAGTATAAGAATATGTGATAAGGCCAACAACGAACTGGAAGAGGATATGATCGGTTATGTTCATATAAAGGGTAAAAATGTTACTTCAGGCTACTATAATAATCCTGAAGCAACAAAAAAGGTTATGGCTGTAGATGGATGGCTAAATACCGGAGATTTGGGATTTTTAAGAAACGGTAGATTGGTCATAACAGGAAGGGCAAAGGATATTATCTTTATAAATGGACAAAATTACTACCCGCATGATATTGAGAGGGTAGCAGAACAAGTTGAGGGAATAGAACTTGGAAAGGTAGCAGCTTGTGGTGTTTACAATAATAAACTCCAGAAGGATGAAATTGTTGTTTTCGTAATGTTTAAAAAGAAACCGGCTGACTTTGTTAATATAGCTTTTAAACTAAAATCACATATCAGCGCGAAGCTTGGGTTGGAGATCACTGATGTAGTTCCTGTCAAAAACATATTGAAGACAACCAGCGGAAAGGTCCAGAGATATAAGCTCGGTGAATTGTATAAGGAAGGAAATTTCTCGGAAGTTTTAGGGGAGCTTAATAATTTGCTGGCTGAAAAAATGAAACAAAGAGTGGCTCAAAAAGCATCCAGTGAAGTAGAAGAAAGACTGGTAGAAATTTTGAAGGATGTTTTGAAAATTAGCTCATTGGGTGTAGATGATAATTTCTTTGAAATAGGTGGAAACTCACTTAATGCCACTATATTGCTGAATAAAATTCATAAGGAATTCACTGTTGATATTCATCTTAGCCAATTGTTTGAAAATCAAACAATTTCAAATATGGCAGTGCTTATTGAGAAAATAGAAAATGCAGAATATACCCAGGTAAAAAAAGTTGAAGAAAAAGCGTATTATAATGTGTCCTCAGCACAAAGGAGAATATTTGTTCTTAACAGCATGGATGTTCATGATACTTCCTACAATATTCCTGTTGTTCTGGAAGTCTCAGGGGATATAAATATTCAACGTCTAAAGACGGCTATCGAAAAGATAATTGATAGGCATGAGGCTCTAAGAACATCATTTGAGCTTATTGATGGAGAGCCAGTCCAGCGTGTACATAAAGAAATTCCTTTTGATATCCCATTCATAGATGCAGGCGCCGATAAAGACATACAAGATGTGTTAAAGAAGTACATACGCCCATTTGATCTTTACAAAGCTCCACTTATCAGGGTTGTAGTTATCAGGCAATCAAATAAACATTTTATTCTTATGGACATGCATCATATTATTTCTGATGGATCAAGTGTAGGAATACTATTGAACGAGCTGCTCCACTTCTATCAACAGGAGGAGTTGCCCGATGTAGGTATTCAGTATAAGGATTTTTCAGAGTGGCAGAATAAGCTTCTTAAATCCGATTATATAAGAAAGCAGGAAGAGTATTGGGTAGAAAGGTTCTCAAATAATATTCCTATTTTGAATTTACCAACAGATTTTAATAGACCTTCAGTTCAGAGCTTTAAAGGAGATTACCAGACCTTCAGTATTTCTGAGGAACTAACTTACGGGTTAAACAAGCTTGCAAATCAAACAGGAACTACTTTATATATGGTATTGTTGGCAGCATATAACGTATTGATGTTCAAATATACAGGTCAGAATGATATCATTATAGGTTCTCCTATTGCAGGAAGAAAACATGATGATATTTCTAATGTCCTGGGTATGTTTGTTAATACACTTGCAATGAGGAATTCTCCAGAAGGAACTAAAACATTCAATCAACTTTTAAGAGAAGTTAAAGAAAATTCCATAAAAGCATTTGAAAATTCTGATTTCCAATTTGAAGAGTTGGTCAATAAGCTACAGCTTACAAGGGACATGAGCAGAAATCCATTGTTTGATGTTATGTTTACAGTACAAAATATGAATGTGCCTAATATGGTTATGGACAATAACGATGTAAGAATCTTTGAGATAAACAATAATATTGCGAAATTTGATCTTACTTTATATACTTTTGAACGTAAAAAGGGTATAGATTTCAATATGGAATACAGTACAAGTTTGTTTAAGAAGGAAACGATTGAAAGATTAGTAAATCATTTTGTTGCAATACTCGAGCAGATTACTCAGAGTCCACATGTAATTATCGATAATATTGACATGCTGTCTAAAGAAGAAAAAAAGCAATTGCTTGAAGAGTTTAACGAAAAAGGAAAAGATTACTCATTACAAAAAACCATACCTCAGCTATTTGAGGAACAGGTATTAAAAGTACCCCAAAATATAGCAATTGTTAGCGGCGATAGAGCAATGAGTTACGAAGAGCTTAATAATGCCTCAAATCAATTAGCATGGTCATTACGTGAGAGAGGAGTAAAACCCGACAGTATGGTAGCAATGTTGATGGAGCGCTCTCAGGAAATGATTATAGGCATTATGGGTATACTCAAATCCGGTGGGGCATACCTTCCTATTGATGCCGGATACCCGGAAGCACGAATAACATCTATACTTGCTGATTCAGGAACTACTATTCTTCTGACTCAAAAGAGCATCCTTAATAAGTATGGGGCAATATTTGAAAATTTCGATTTACAAATTGTACTTATGGATAATTTTGAACATAGTTTTAAGGATGAAAGCAATGAAAATCCTGAGGTAATTAACTCTTCATCAAACCTTGCCTATGTTATGTATACATCCGGCTCGACAGGCAAGCCTAAGGGGAATCTGACTACTCATTATAATGTAATAAGAGTTGTTAAAGACACTAATTATATTGAGATAAGCAGCAAAGATACTCTGCTTCAGTTGTCTAATTATGCCTTCGACGGATCCACTTTTGATATATTTGGCGCATTATTGAATGGTGCTAAGCTCGTATTTGCCAGCAGCGAAACTGTCCTAGACATGTCAAAACTATCAAATCTTATAAAGAATGAGAAAATTTCTATATTCTTTGTGACTACTGCTTTATTTAATACTTTGGTAGATGTAAATATCGAGTGCTTCGAAAATGTTAGAAAAGTTCTCTTTGGAGGAGAGAAAGTATCTGTCCGGCATGTTACTAAGGCATTTAATTATATGGGTAGCGGCAGACTAATTCATGTTTATGGCCCAACAGAAAGTACAGTTTTTGCGACATATTACAATATTGATACTATAAGTGACGATATGGTAACCATCCCAATAGGCAGACCTATATCAAATACAAGACTTTATGTATTAGGCAAAAACCTCAAACTTCAGCCGGTAGGGGTTGCCGGTGAACTTTGCATAGCAGGGAAGGGGCTTGTAAGGGGTTATTTTAATAGAGATGACCTGACAACTGAAAAATTTGTGATAAATCCTGTAGTGCCAGATGAAGTGATATATAGGACCGGTGATTTGGTAAGGTGGCTACCGGACGGAAATATTGAGTTTTTAGATAGAATGGATACTCAAGTTAAAATCAGAGGATTCAGGATCGAGTTGGGAGAAATTGAAGCGCAATTGCTTAGCCAAAGTCAAATAAAGGAAGCGGTTGTTATTGCTAAAAAGAATTCCAGCGGGAACATGTATTTGTGTACTTATTTTGTTTCAGATGAAGAAGTAGATTTACAGCGGTTGAAGTTCCTCTTGGCTAAGGTATTACCCGATTATATGATTCCCACATCTTATGTAAGATTGGATAAAATGCCTTTAAATCAGAACGGAAAAATTGACAAAAACAAGCTTTTGGCTCAAGAAGATATTCACGTATCGTCAGAGAAGATCGAAGAAGCAAAAACTGAAGTTGAAAAAGAAATTTTGGGTATATGGAGAAACCTGCTAGGCTTTGAAAGTATAGGATTACATGACAACTTCTTCGATTTGGGAGGCAATTCACTGTTGGTAATAAGAATGCATACACAAATTGACAAGTTATATTCGGGTCAAACATCTGTTACTGACATATTTGCAAATCCGACCATCTATAAACTGGCAAGCTTTATAGAACATAAAAACAAAAAAGGTAACGACATTAAACTAAGGAGCGTAAGGCTTCCTAAAGATTATTTCCACGAAGATCTTTCACAAAATATAAAAATCGCACTGGATTTCAAAATAAAGGATTCACTTTTTGATAAGCTCTCAAAAGCCGAGAAAAGTATGAATACTAACAAGAGAGATATATTATTTGCCGCTTATGCTTGCTTGATTTACAAACTCAATGCTAATAGTTCATTTAGTGTTCAATTGCTTGAAGGAGAAGATGTCCACGCAATAGATCTTGATATGGGTAAATGGTCAAGGTTAAGTGGCTTAATAGACAGAATAAAGAACCAAAAGGGTTTAAGTAGTAAATTCCCTTTAAAAGATATACTTGATACAGAGCAGGAAATGGATGAATTTGAAGTAATGGCATTATTTTATGAGAAAAGTGATGTGAGAATGAATACCAATTTATTTAAGGTTTATGGAATAGTTCTTGAGTTTGAAGAAAATCCTTCAGATGTAAGTTTTACATGTAAATATAATGGACGTAAGTTCAATAAGGATAAAATAGTTAAATTAATCAATCAGTATATTGGATTGACCAATTTACTCTTAAATGAATACTTAACAAATGAATCAGGGGTGATGGCATGAGTAAAATAGCTTTTTTATATCCAGGTCAAGGTTCTCAGTATGTTGGAATGGGCAAGTCTTTATATAACGATTTTAGCCTGGTAAAAGATATTTTTGAGGAAGCAAACGATGTACTTAAATTTGATTTAAAAAAATTGTGCTTTGAAGGAAGTGTTGAGGAGCTAACAAAAACTCAAAATACACAGCCTGCTTTATTGACTGTAAGTGTAGCAGCTTTTAAAGTTTTTATCCGGGAGATAGGAATAAAGCCTCAGTTTTTAGCTGGTCATAGCTTAGGAGAGTATTCTGCACTTGTTTGCAGTGGGATGATCAGGTTTGGGGATGCTTTAAGGATCGTAAAAAAGAGGGGTGAACTAATGCAGGAAGCTGTATTGGGGGAAAATGGGATAATGATGGCCGCTGTAAGTGGTATTAATGTGAAAGAATTGAGTAAGCAATGTGAGGATATTACAACCTTAGCTGAACCCGTAGTTATTGCCTGCTATAATTCTCTCAAACAAAATGTAGTTTCCGGACACCCATCATCAATGGTCAGATTAATAGAGAGACTTGAAAAGATAAATGCAAGAGTGACCCCACTAAATGTTAGTGCTCCTTTCCATAGTCCAATGATGGCGCAAGCAGCAAAAAAGCTTGCTAATGAACTGAAAAAATATGAATATGGAACACCTGAGTGGAATGTAATTTCAAATGTTACCGCACAGCCTTACTTAAATAAAAGTGAGATCATAAACAAATTGATGCTCCAAATGACACAACCTGTAAGGTGGATGGAATCTATGCACTATCTTAATGAACAAGGGGTAGAGAACGCAATAGAGCTAGGTCCTAAAACTGTATTGAAAAATCTGCTGAAAGTTAATGTAGAACAAATGCAGGGTTATTGTTTAGGCGAAAGCAGTGATTTATGTGTTTTGAAGGATGCTTTGATTAAAAACAAGGAAGAGTCCAGTAGGGCGGCAAAAAAATCTAAAGCTATGGATATCATATCAAAATGCATTGTCACAGCTATATCAACTAAAAACCGTAACTGGGACAATGATGAATATCAAAAATGTGTAATTGATCCATATAGAAAAGTAAAGACTATGTATGAAACCTTGGCGGCCGAAGGCAAAGAACCAACAACATCTCAGGTTTGTGAAGCTTTAGAAATGCTCAGAATAGTACTGGTGACGAAGAAAGTATCTAAATCATACCTGACTGATGTCATGAAGAATACTGCGGACGGCTGGGAGTACAATGTTTCTGATGTATTAATAGAGAGTAAATAACTATATATAAAAAAATTACTAAGGGGATAAAAAATGTTTGACTTAGATTCAATTAACCTTGAAGATATGAGCGTTAACAATGAAATTGAAATACAAGAATCAGTAAATACTGATATTGCTATAATTGGAGTGGCTGTTAAGCTACCTAAAGCGGATAATGTGGCAGAATTCTGGGGGAATGTAAGAAATGGTGTTGATTGCATTAGCGATTTTCCAATAGATAGAAAAAAAGACTGTGATTCATATCTACATTTTACAGGTATGGCAGAGGGTGAAATAAAGTATGGGAATGGGGCTTATTTAAATGAGGTAGACAAATTTGACTATTCATTTTTTCAGCTTTCTCCAAAAGAAGCTAGCCTTATGAATCCCAGTCAGAGAATGTTTTTGGAGACAGTATGGAAGGCTATTGAAGATTCAGGGTATGGGGGAAAGAAACTAAGCGGAACTAAGACAGGCGTTTACATGGGTCATAGTATGGGGACTTTTGTCGATATGTTATACGACTACGCTAGATTTATTCCTGATATTGATCCCGACTCTATACCTATGGCAATACCCGGAAATTTGACATCAATAATTGCGAGTAGAATATCATATATATTAGATCTAAAAGGCCCGAGTATCTGTGTTGATACAGCATGCTCATCGTCTCTGGTTGCCCTCCACTATGCTTGTCAGGGGATTAAGAATGGAGAGTGTGATATTGCCATCGCAGGAAGTGTAAAATTAAACCTATTTCCACTAGAGAGAAAGTATAAAATGGGAATAGAGTCTTCTGATGGTAAGGCTAAAACCTTTGATGATGATTCAGATGGGACTGGAAGAGGTGAAGGGGTAGCTGCGGTTATACTAAAGCCCCTAAGTAATGCTTTTAAAGACAGAGATAATATTTATGCTGTTATTAAGGGCAGTTCAGTTAATCAGGATGGCAGTTCAATAGGTATAACTGCACCAAGTGCTCCTGCACAGGCAGATGTATTGGCTACTGCATGGGAGAATGCCGGTGTTGATCCTGAGACTATTACATACATTGAGACACATGGCACAGGTACTAAGCTTGGTGACCCTATCGAAATTGACGGATTAAAGCGTGCTTTTAAGAGATATACGGGTAGAAAACAGTTTTGCGCAATAGGCTCTGTTAAAACGAATATTGGGCATCTGGATAATGCGTCAGGCATAGTTGGAGTGGTAAAGGCTGTACTTGCACTAAAAAATGGAGAAATACCACCTTCACTTCACTTTAAATATCCTAATAGAAAAATAGATTTTGAGGATAGTCCGGTATATGTAAATAGAACTTTAAGTAAGTGGGAGACAGAGGGTTACCCCAGAAGATGCGGAGTTAGTGCATTTGGGTTGAGTGGAACAAATTGTCATGTGGTGATTGAAGAGGCACCTCCTCAGAACCGGATTTACACAAAGGGGTTAGACGTTATAACCTTATCAGCTAAAAGCAAAAAAGTACTTGAAGAACTGGTGGAAAAATATAAACAGCATATAGAAGATAGCGGCAGTTCTTTATATCCTGATATTTGCTACACTGCAAATACCGGAAGAGGTCATTATAGCTACAGAGTGGCTATTATTATAGAAAATCAGGATGATTTAAAAAATAAGATAGACTATATCTTTACAAATGGCTTAGAAAACAATATTTCAAAAGGAATATACTATGGGGAATGCAAACCCAACTCAACTACAGGCAATTATGAGAGTTCCACTGAACATCTTTCTGAACAAAAGCAGTTGGATATAGGAGCTAAATCATACTATGAGATGGTTCAGGAACCAACCCTGTTTGATGACTTATGCCGCTTATACGTGATGGGTGGAGAAGTTGATTGGGAAAGAGTTTACAGAGGGGAAAAAAGGAACAAGGTCTCTGTACCCGTGTACCCTTTTGAAAGAAAGAGATGTTGGCTTGAAGCCCCTAAACACGAATGCCTGAAAGTAGTAAAAGGGGGTATTCACCAACAAGCTCAAAAGGAAGTAAGGCTTATAGGCAGAGAGAATGATCAGTACTCGGAGATAGAAATTAAAATAGCCCAAATTTGGGGAGAAACCTTGGGCTTTGATGAGATTTCTATAAATGATAGTTTTTATGAAATTGGTGGAGATTCAATAATCGCCATGAAAATAATAAACGGTATAAATAAAAATCTCATTATAAAGTCCGATGTGTCAGATTTGCTGGGGTGTCCGGAATTACATGATTTTATTAGCCTCATAAGAGATAAGTACTTAAGGGAGAGGGTAAATGAAAGTCAGGACAGTATAAAACCGGCAGCCAATAGCAGTTATTATCCTGTTTCTTCTCCTCAAAAAATGGTATTCTTGCAGGAAACGTATTCAAGTACCGGAACAGCATATAATATTCCTATTTCTGTTTCTATAAAAGGAAAAGTTAGCTATGATAAGATCAAAGAGGCATTTAATAAATTAGTAATACGCCATGAGGCTTTAAGAACAGTTTTTGAATTTATAAACGGTGATATAGTTCAAAGGATTATCGATCCTGATGCTTTAGAGCTGGAATTTGACTATTTAGAGGATGAGGTAGATTCAGTTAATGAGGCTATTGAGAGTTTTGTAAGACCTTTTGAATTAAGCAAAGCACCTCTAATGAGGGGAAGATTGTTAAAAGTATCAGATAAAGAACACCTTTTACTGGTGGATGTACACCATATTATTGCAGATGGAGTATCTGTCAGTATATTACTGAAGGAATTTAGTCAGCTATATGAAGGTAATAACCTGCCGGAGCTGAAATTGCAATATAAAGATTTTTCCGCTTGGCAGAATAATGTATTTGGAACGCCTGAAATGAGAGCACAGGAAGAATACTGGAGATCAAAACTTTCTCTTGATATACCGGAATTAGAGCTGCCCACTGATTTTAGTAGAAATGATACCAGAACTTATAAGGGTTCTACATTTAAATTCGATATTGGCAGCAGCGTTGTTGAAAGGCTTGGGAGTTTGTCAAAGAAAAATAACGTTACACTGAATGTAATAGTGCTTTCAGCATATTATTTATTACTTAGCAAATACAGTAAGCGAAAGGATTTGATTATTGGTACTGTTGTCAGCGGTAGAACTAACCACCAGCTTGAGAATATAGTAGGGATGTTTAACAATTTCTTACCTGTAAGATTTGATATTAATGGCAATGAGACTTTCAAAGATATACTAATGTCTACAAATAAATCATTGCTTGAAGTATATCAGAATCAGGATTATCCATATGCCAAGATGTTGGAGGAGTTTGACATCAAGACTGATCGCTCAAGAAATCCTATATTTGATACAGTACTTATCTTTCATAATGAGTTTAATTCTGATGAAGAGATTCGAACAGGCGAATTGATTCTTACAACCAGTGAAATTAGTACTAATACATCAAAACTGGATCTTAAAATAGATATTTTTGTAAGGAGTAACAATACTCTGCAGTGTCTACTTGAATATAATACAGGTTTGTTTAAGCCCGAAACTATAGAAAAAATGACAGAGCATTTTAGCCTTTTGTTAAAACAATTATGTGAGAATGCTGAAGAAAGTATTGATGCCATAACTTTATTTACTTCTGAAGATGAGCAACTGCTTGAAGCAAAAAGAAGCATGAACAAAAATGAAGAGAAAGAAAGTGTAAAGATTGTAATCAGTTCAACATTTACAAGCGAGCCTGTAGAAGATTATATTAGATGGTGGACTAAGAAGTTTGAAATAAATATAGATATTTGCTTTGCATTCTATAACCAGATTTTCCAGGAACTGCTTGAACCTGAGAGTCTCACTTCTACAAATACGGGCATAAACATACTTCTAATAAGGTTTGAAGACTGGATTAGGGACCGGAGTATATCTGAAGACTTACTATGTAATAAGCTTAAAGATGACTTCAATTATATGGTATCTATACTTCGAGAAAAGAAAAAGGATGTCCCATATTTTGTGGCACTATTCCCTGTATCTACACATCTCTCACTGGGCTTTAAAGTAACCAGTTTAATTGAGGAACTCAGTAAAGAGTGGAAGAGAGCTCTCAGTGAAATGCAAAATATTTATTTAGTTGATTTTACAGAGCTTGCAGATTTATATGATATTCAAAACGTGTTTGACCTTGTAAAAGATAATATGGGACATCTTCCGTTTACAGACGAATACTATGCTGCAATGGGGACAATGATAGCAAGACGGATAAGTGCATTGAATAACCAGTCGTTTAAGGTTATTGCCCTGGATGCTGATAATACCTTATGGAGGGGTGTATGCGGAGAAGATGGAGCATTAGGAGTAAGCATTGATAGTCCGTACCTTGAACTGCAGAAATTTATGATCGAGAAATACAACCAAGGAATGCTCCTTGTTATTTGCAGCAAAAATAATGAAGCAGATGTATGGGAAGTTTTTGAAAAAAATCCTCACATGTTGTTAAAGAAAGAACACTTTGCAGGATGGAGGATTAATTGGAAGTATAAATCGGACAATTTAAAAGATTTGGCACGTGAATTAAATCTTGGAATCGACAGCTTTATATTTATTGATGATAGTATCACAGAATGTTCAGAGGTTATGACTAATTGTCCTAAGGTGCTTACGTTGAACCTCCCTCAAGATCCTCAAAATATACTTCCGTTTTTAAAGCATGCTTGGTGTTTTGACAGGCTCAAGGTTACGGAAGAAGATAAAATGAGAACAAAAATGTATCTTTCTGAAAAGAAGCGACAGGAGGTTGAGAAGGAAATACATTCTCTTGAAGACTTTTTAGTAAAACTGGAGTTGAGAATGTGCATGAATGACGTTGTAAAAAGCCAGGTGGCTAGAGTGTCTCAGTTGACTCAAAGGACTAATCAGTTTAACATGAGTTCAATTCGAATGTCAGAAGAAGAAATCTCAGACCTTATGTCAAAGCCCGATGTTAAATGTTGGACAATAGAGGTAAGTGATAGATTTGGAGATTACGGACTTGTAGGTGTTGTGATTGCCAAGAAGGAAAGCGATCGTTTATTTATAGACAGTTTTATGTTGAGTTGTAGAGTTCTCGGCAGAGGAGTTGAGGATACTATATTATCTGGTCTGGCCAGATACTGTAAAGAAAATGGATTGGATATCATTGAAGCGAGGTATATTCCAACAGCAAAAAATCAACCTTTCCTTGAATTCATGAAGAGAACAGACTGGCAAGAAATAGATCTTCATAATGAGGAAATTTATTTCAGGTTGGCTGTAGATAAAATAAGGGAAGACAGCGATTACATAGAGTTCTTTTATGGAAGAAAATATGAAGATAAGAAGGTAAACTCAACTGATACAAAGCAAGATTATGTTTTAGATCATATAGCTGTTGCAGTAAGAGACATTGATGTCTCAATGGAATATTTTAAATTATTAGGGTATAAGTGTGGCGAAGTGGTGCATGATACCTTGCAGAATGCTTACCTTACAATATGTTTTAAAGACGGATATTCACCAATTGAATTGGTTGCTCCTGTTAATGAATATTCACCATGCAGTAGAATACTTGAGATAAGCGGTGAAAATCCTTACCATTTATGCTATAGGGTAAGGAATGTAAACGACTTTCTTGAGATGTTGAACAAAAATAGAATTGAATATGAGATAATAAGCCCTGCAAAGAAGGCAATTTTATTTAATTACAAAGAGGTAACTTTTATTTCAGTGAGAGGATGCGGACTTATAGAACTTCTTGAAGATGAAAATCGGAGTATGCAAACAAACTCCGTGAGTTCTGTTAAGAATATTATCCGTATAGTCGTTGCTGATGCGGCAAAAGCAGTTGAACTATACAAACAGCTTGGATATTCGCAGATAAAGAATACTAGAAATTCCATAAGCAAAGTAATGACACTCTCACTTTATAAAAATGGTCCTGAAATAATCGAACTGATTATCCCACAAGAAAAAGAGATCAGCGAGTATAAAAGTCTCAACGAAAATGGAGCTCATATTTACCAGGTGTGTTTTGAGCAACCTAAAATATGCGAATTTATGGAAATAATGCTTAAAAACGGTTATGATTCTTACGAAATTTGTGGCAGCTATAAATATGGTGAAATAGCAGATGCAGGTAGACTGGTTGGAACTTCTTCAGCGAACTATAGTGTGTTCTATACAGTTGACAAAAAGGAAAATTTAAAAGAGGAAAAAGAATGGACAATAAATACAATAAATGACCAGAACCTCTTACATATAAATCAGCTTCTGCCGCTTATAAATCACACCGGGAAGCAACTATTGAGTTTGCCACTCTATGCTTTAGAAGGTAAAAATATAATAAAAACTGAGTATGTTGAACCGCGTAACGAGGCAGAGCAACGCATCACAGCCATATGGGAAGAAGTGCTTGGAGTGCAAAAAATAGGTATTAACGATAACTTTTTTGACCTCGGGGGAAACTCCGTAAAAGGAGTTCAAATAGTATCCAAAATGACACTTGATTTCGAAATACACCTGAATGATATCTTTAAATATACTACTATAGCGATTCTTTCTGAAAATGTACCTTTAAAAGAAAACCATTTTCTATTGAATCTTAAAAAAATGAAGAATATGGCAGATTCTGCACAGACAAGAGATTATAAAGATGACAAGGGTGCTGTAGAGAAGATTGAATTGTATAAAAATAAGATACAAGTGTATAGGGATATTGATGTGGAGGTCAATCAGGAATATAAGGATATATTGATTCTGGGCGCAGCGGGGTATCTTGGTACACACCTGTTATATGAGATTTTAGAAGGTACAGAAAGTAAAGTACATTTATTGCTGAGGGGAAAAACTGTAGATGATGCAGAAAAGAAATGTAAAGATAGACTTGAGTTCTATTTTAATAAGCATGTATACGAGAGATTTAAGAGCAGGATTTCGATTTATGTAGGCGATTTAAGTAAGAACAATATCGGTTTGCCTGAAGACTTATACAGCAGTTTATCTGAGAAAATAGATTGCATAATCAACTCAGCCGCAAATGTAAAGCATTATGGCAAATTCGAGGAATTTTATGATAGCAATATTAAAGGAGTAGAAAACATAATCGCATTTGCTAGTAATTGCAGGAAAAAAGATATACATCACATATCTACAATAAATGTTGCTCATGGAAAGGTAGAAGGAAAAGACAATTTCGTATTTACTGAGTTTGATCATGACATTGGCCAGATAGAAGAAAACTTTTATATTAAAACTAAGATAGAATCTGAAAAACTTATGGTTAAAGCAAGAATGAATGATCTGAACGCCAATATATACAGGGTAGGGAATCTTGTATATAGTACGCAGACTGAAAAGTTCCAAAGTAATATAGGGGATAATGCTTTTTATACTCTTGTGAAATCTTTTATAAAAATAGAAAGGATTCCAAACATTGACCGTGACATACTTGATTTCTCATTTGTGAATCGTACTGCTAGAGCAATCTCACTTCTATTTAATAGGAAGAACCTTATCAACGAGACATACCACGTATTTAACTATAATCGCATTAGTTTTGCTGATCTTGGTCAATACATAAATAATATAGGGTACAATGTAGAAATAGAACAAATTGGGGACTTCTTTCAATTTATTTATGACAACTATGAGAATCCGGAACTTAAGACTCATGTATTAAACATACTGGTTCATGGTTATATAATGGGAGATATAAACGATACAAACTTTTATATTCAGTCGGATAAAACAAGTCTTATTTTGGATAAGTTGAATTTCAACTGGGATAAAATAGATAGTAAGGTAATAGAGGGTATGTTAGAATATTGTAGGAAGGTTGGTTTTATTTAAGTTTTGTTGGGAGGGTATCGGATTGACATCGGAAAAAGTATTGGTTGTAGATGATGAAAAAGATATTGTAGAGTTGATAAAGGATTTTCTGGAGAATGAAGGTTTTGAAGTAATAACAGCATATGATGGAAAAGAGGCACTAAAGCGCTTTGAGGAGTTTAAGCCTCAATTGGCTATATTGGATGTTATGCTACCGGAAATAGATGGTATGGAAGTATGCAGGAAGATAAGAGAGAGATCATCTATACCAATCCTTATGGTAAGTGCAAAGAGAAGCGATGTAGACAAGATCTTAGGACTCGGGCTTGGTGCTGATGATTACATAACAAAACCTTTTAGTCCATCGGAATTGATGGCAAGAGTTAGAGCGCAGTTCCGACGTTACAATACTCTCTCTTCAACTGTTACAACTTCAAATAACTTAAGGTTTGGAAGACTTGAGATAGATTTAAAGTCATATACTGTTTATATTTTAGGTCAACTGATACCCTTTTCGGGTAAAGAATTCGAATTGTTGAAGTTTTTTGCTACCAATCCTTCTCAGGTTTTTACCAGAGAACAGATATACAGTCATGTATGGGGATACACTGACTTTGCAGACATTAATACAGTAACGGTACATATTAAAAAAATTAGAGAAAAGATTGAGGTTGATCCGGCTAATCCCATATATATTAAGACTGTTTGGGGAATAGGATACAAGTTTGTAGGGGGATAAATATGAAATCAAAAATAAGAGCAAAACTTATTACAGTGTTTTTTATTCCTGTACTGATAACTGTTACACTAATTGTGTTATCATTTGTTTTACTTTATGTCATATATCCGACAGGATGGCATCAGCAGGGTGATGAGACAAATACGTATAAGCTGTTCAATTCTATAGAAGATAACTATAACAATATAGATGATTATGATGAGTTTTACGAAACAATTAAGCCTTTATTGAATAAGTGCAGTGGACGACTTCAGGTTGTTAACTCAAACGGTATTATACTTTTTGATTCACTAAATAGAAATAATGTTTCCAGAGATATTGGTACGGAAAGTTTTTATAACACCTTAGAGAAAATGGAAGCTGTCTATGATAATAGTTTTATGAGCTTTCACCCTGTTTTTGTTAAAGGAAAATATGTTGCAGGTGCGTTCCTTAACAAGAATGGAGATCAAATTGAGAGGATAATCAAGCAAAAAGTTATTATGGCCATGTTTTATTTTATTGGTCTGATTATTCTGGTAATTCTAATTTTAGCTTTCATTAAAAAATTTTCATTAAGCATTTTAAAAACGGTAGATGAACTTAATGAAGCTACGGACAATATAATTCAAGGCAATTTGGATTTTAAAATAAATTGTGTAAGTGATGATGAATTAGGACAGTTCTGTGAGGCTTTTAATACAATGAGAGAGCAGCTTAAGGGAGCTTTGGAAAAACAGGCTTTTTATGAACAGTCAAGAAAGGAACTGTTAGCTGCAATATCTCATGACTTGAGAACTCCTATGACATCAATAAAGGGGTATGTAGAAGGATTGCAATTAAACATTATAAAGGACGAAGCTAAATTTAACAGGTATCTAAGTGTAATAAAAGAGAAAACTAACAGGCTTGATAGATTAATAGAAGATCTGTTTCAAATCTCTCAGTTTGATATTGATAGATTTCATATACAATTGGAAGAAGTTGATTCAGATCAATTATTCCGTGAGATACTTCAGGAAATTGAGATGGATAATAATGATAGCTTTTCAAAAGTTATCATTCATGAAGAGTTTCCATCTGTGGATTTAAAAATTGACAAGCATAGGATAAAGCAGGTAATAGACAATTTACTTGCTAATGCTAAAAACTATTCTTTGGGTAATGCAGAAATACTATTACAAATAGTAGCATCCGGAGATTACCTAGAGGTGTCGGTAAAGGATAATGGCATTGGTATATCACCCCAAGATCTTCATTATATATTCGATAGGTTTTACCAAGGAGAAAAATCACGCTCAACCAATTATGGGGGGGTTGGTCTGGGACTAGCCATCTGCAAGTATATTGTAGAAGAACATGGGGGCAATATTTGGGCTGAAAGTATTGTAGGGCAAGGGAGTACCTTTTACTTTACTTTACCGATATCAAGGGCAAATAATTAACAAAAGCTACTGTATGAAATTTTATTAATTGATTTTTTGGGGTGAGATTATGTTTAAAATTATTAGAGAAGATATTCGGGCAATTCTTGAAAGAGATCCAGCAGCTAGAAATGTATTGGATGTTATTTTTTGTTATCCTGGCTTTCATGCTATTTTGATTCATAGACTGGCTCACTTTTTATACAAAAAGAGAATAGTATTTTTTTCCAGGTTATTATCATATATAAACCGTTTCATAACAGGAGTAGATGTGCATCCTGCTGCTAAAATCGGGAACAGAGTTTTTATTGACCACGGGTTAGGTGTTGTAATTGGAGAATCTGTAGAGATTGGAGACAATGTGATTATTTATCAGGGTGTTACTCTTGGGGGAACTGGCAAGGATACCGGAAAACGTCACCCTACTATCGGTAATAATGTAATAATAAGTTCAGGTGCCAAAGTGCTGGGTCCTCTCAAAGTCGGTGATAATTGCAAGATAGGGGCAGGTGCTGTTTTGTTGAATGATATACCGCCGAATTGTACTGTTGTGGGTGTTCCTGCCAGGATAGTAAAAAGAGATAATTATCAAATATACAGAGTTAGAAATGAAATAGATTTAGACCAGGGAAGACTCACTAACCCCATCCAGAAGCAAATTGAAGAATTGACGGAGAGTATTAAATGCATCGAAAAGAAGTTGGTAGAGCTTGAAGCAAAAATAATGGGTGAAGCGGTTTAGCGAAAATATAACCGATTGCAATATTTGGACATAGAATGGGGTATCGTATTTATATTATTTACACGATCCCATTTTTTCATTTGTTTTTCTTATGTATATAAGGAGCCTTGGAGCATTTAGTAATTCAAAATATGAAGAATTTGGTGCTTTAAAAAAATACTTCTTCATTTTCTGCATTATTTTTATCATTTGTGTTTTGGGGCTTAATTATAAATATTTATTTAGTAAAGTACAAATGATGAAGAGGTAATGGGTCAATATGTCGCAACTAAGGTTCTGTTGCAAATAATACTTGAACAGGAATGATTTTGTAATAGGCGAAATGACTTTTATTTCACTAATATTTTATGCAATACCAAAAAGCTGGTTAATCAATATAACTTCATAAGTCAATTACAGTTAAAATTGAACTACAATTTAACCTCAAGTAATTGACTTTGTTATATTTGATGTGCCAGCTTGTCCTTTACTTATCATGTGAAGGGTTTCAATTTTTGAATAATCAAAGAGGTGTTAAATTGAAAATGATTAATCATATTTCCTTTATTTTATGTGGTTTTAGGTTCAGTGCCTTAGCTAGGGGGTCGTTTTTCGACCCCTTAAAACCTCATTATAATGAACTAATTAATTTTGCGTATTTCTATCATTTCCCTGCCTCAACACATATAGAATCCATAATCCTGTTGCAAAACGCTAAACACTGATATATCAATGGTTCTGAACAATAGAATAAAAAGCTGAAATCGTGACGTGAGAGTGAGAACTTTCACGTCTATTTTGTGCGCCCAGCATGGGCGCAATCTAACGGGTGAAAGTCCCGAGTGCGGGTTAATAGTGCCAAGCACATAGCCAAGAGCAAGGGTGTCCATCGTGAGGTGGAATCTGAAGGAAGCTGGAGGCAAACTTCTGGTCTGACGAACAGAAA
>JAEZIB010000104.1 GCA_023416275.1 Bacillota bacterium
CCTCAGGTATACCGCATCTAGCATATATTCTATTATACGCTTCATAAGATCTTGCATAATATTCTTCTAAATCTTCCTGTGATGTATGGAAAGAATAAGCGTCCTTCATGGTAAACTCACGTACTCTGATAAGACCAGCTCTAGGCCTTGCTTCATCACGGAATTTTGTTTGAATCTGGTAAATCATAAACGGATATTTTGCGTAACTTTGCGCATATTCACGTACTAAGTGAACAGCAGCTTCTTCATGTGTCATACCCAACACCATTTTGCTATCATTACGATCAGTAAACCTTAATAATTCTTCACCAACACTTTCATATCTTCCAGATTCTTCCCATAAGTTTCCAGGCAATACTACTGGGAATAAAACTTCTTGTCCATCAATTCTATCCATTTCTTCTCTAATAATATTTTCTATTTTTTTAAGTATTCTTTTTGTAGGTGGAAACAAAGAATATATTCCGTTTGCTACATTCTTTATATATCCACCTTTTATCATCAACATATGACTATCTATAACACAGTCTGCTGGACGTTCTTTGAATCTTTCTCCAATAAGATTTTTTACTTTCATTTTTTTAATTAACATCAATCAATTGAAGTGTATTTTATTAATTACACTTTATTAATGTTTTCTCCTCTCATAATAAATTCATATCACTACATTTTATATTTATAATTACTTATAGCTTTGTATCCAGGTATCACATTTAAACAGCAGCCAACTTTTTATATCTTGGATTCAAGAATTATAAACATCTCCCTGCTGCATTCACAGTATAAAACTCCTTGAGTTGTCGTTTTGTCTCATCTGAGAGATAGTGCCACCTGATTCCCTGTATTGCACCTTCTAAAGCATAGAGCCTGTTTATACAAGCCGAATCATCAATTGCTTTTATTCTTATCCAGCTTTGCTTGCTTCCAATTTCCTTTAGCTGTTCAACTGTTTTTATACCAACTTCATTTAGTTGCTCTTCTACCGATTTCCCGATATTCGGCAACTTTGATAATTCACCCATACCACATATCTCCCCTTCAAAATATATGTTTATATTATACAATAGTGTATTCCAATATTACAGCTTTTGTAGCAAAACTTATTTTTACAGCGTGAGAATGGGAATTTTAAAAAAATGGATCGCCGCAAATGCGGCTAATTAAAAAGTGATTCCACATTTTAAATGCAAATTAGTATAAATCCTCAAAAAACAGCCTGCAATATTATATTAAAAGACAATAACCATCGGCTTACAGCCGATGGTTATTGTCTTTCGTTGAGGCTACTTCAGCTTTCCTTCTTTTGCCTTAGCAAAATATTTCTTTGTTTCAGCTACTACTACACCACTGAGAGCTAATAGAGCCAAAAGATTTGGAAATGCCATTAATCCATTGAAAATATCTGCAATATTCCAAACAGCTTTTATTGTTAAAAATGGTCCGATGAATACGGCTATTATGTATAACCAGCGATAAACAATAACAGACTTCATATTTCCATTTGTTAAATATTCCATACAGCGCTCACTGTAATAATTCCAGCCTATAATTGTTGTAAATGCGAAGAAAACAAGGCTAAGCATCAGTATAAATGCACCCACAGTTGGAGCAAATGGGAAACCACTCTTGAACGCATGTTGTGTTACAGCAGCACCTTCGAGCCCTATATTCCATGCGCCGGTTGTTATAATACATAGCCCTGTAATAGTACATATAATAATTGTATCTATAAAAGTACCTGTCATTGATACCAATCCTTGGCGGACAGGTTCATGAGTTTGTGCTGCTGCTGCTGCAATTGGGGCACTTCCCAAGCCTGATTCATTTGAAAATATGCCACGAGCAATACCTTTTTGCATTGCTACCAACATAGCACCTAAAGCACCACCACCTATAGCTCTAAGTCCAAAAGCGCCTTCAAAAACCTGTACCAAAGCATCTGGAATAGCTTTGTAATTTACACATACAACAATAATTGCAGCAATAACATACAATATTGCCATAAATGGAACTACAATTTCAGAAACAGAAGCAATTCTTTTTAATCCACCAATAATAACAAGTCCTGCACATAAAGTTACTACAACTGCTGTTATTACTACAGTCCAAGAATAACTATTGCCCAACAAAGAAACAGTCCATTCATTTTTAGCATCAAAGAAGTTATGAACCGAATTAGATATTCCGTTTATTTGAGTCATAGTTCCTATACCTAAAAGACCGGCACATGCTCCAAAAAATGCAAATGCTTTTGCAAGCCATTTCCAGTTTTTGCCCATACCATTTTCTATATAATAGAATGGTCCACCTAATACATGACCATCTGCATCAATATTGCGATATTTAATTGCTAATAGCCCTTCAGCATATTTAGTAGCCATACCAAAAAAAGCTGCTATCCACATCCAAAAAAGTGCACCTGGCCCACCTGCCACAATAGCTGTTGCAACACCTACAATATTGCCTGTACCAATAGTGGCCGAGAGAGCTGTACAAAGTGCTCCGAAGCTTGAAACCTCACCTTTGCCACCTTCTTCATTTTTAACCATATACTTGAGAGCTCTCGGAAGATGCCTAACTTGTAATAATCCCATACGGATTGTAAATTGAATTCCTACAAGTAAAACCAGTATAATCAGCGGGAGCCCCCATACGACCCCATCAACCCAAGAAATCAAACTACTAATCTGCTCTACCATTAACATAACCATTCCCTTCTTGATATTTAAAATCTGAAAAGCAACACAAACATGCAAGCGACATTGTTTGTATAAAAAAAAGCCAAAACAAAATGTTTTGACCCTCAAAAGAGAAAGACTTTAAGCCAAAAAGCTCTGTCCTTTTGCCTGAGAGACTGGTAAACGAATAACAATCATCCACCTTGCACCTTCGGCGCCCATAAAGGGACTCTCCAGAGAGCAATTTTCTGCTTTTAATGCCAAATAAGAAAAGTCAATAACTATCGACTAAAGACGATATTACATTGGTCGATAGTTTGGGGTTGAGGGTAAACCCTCCTTTAAGTCAAAAAACAAAGTTAGACCCTGACTGTGTTCAAAGCCAGCTCAAAAGCACAATTTGCTAAAAAAACGACAATATTTCACAAGAAGGCTTTAAACTGTAATTGCCTTTAGAAAATATTGCAGAATTCGCATACATAATTTATCACAATTAGCGCAATAGTGCAAAGCTTTTTTGCTAAAATTATATAATTTTTAGTATGCTTAAAGCATATTTGTTGGATAATGTTAATAGCATGCCGTCATGTATTAAGTACCTCCATGATGGCTTCAATCCTTCATAATTCTATCAATCTTCTAGTTCGAAAAGTTGGTCTGGAGATTAGTATACCATTTTCAGCTCCTATTTATTGGCTCTATACACAAAATGGTAGCTTACAACTATTTTTTGTAGCTGTAATCTACCCTAACTTATCTGGTTAATCTTAGTTTTTTCTATTAAATGCACAAACTCATAATCCTATAGTATAACTTGTATCCTCTGATCTAATTTCATAGAATCAGGTGTCACCGTACAATCAAAGGCCAGTATCTTTACGCCTGCCGTAGCCGCCTCCCTTAATGCTTTGCCAAATTGGGGATGAGTTACATCATTAGGCACAAGGTACTTAGCAGGCTTAAACTGAATAGCAAATACAATATACGCCTCATATCCTTCCTTCATCACGTCAATTAAATGATATAAATGCTTCACACCCCGTTCTGTAGGTGCATCAGGAAAAGCTGCTACACCATCCTCTTCTAAGGTTACTCCCTTTACTTCAATAAAAGCTCTACGTTTTCCAGCTTCGACATAAAAATCAACTCTAGAATTCCCATGCTTCTTTTCAGAATATATTAAAGTAGGATTAGGAAATAGCCCTCCTGCTTCAAGCCATTCCCTAACTACCTTATTAGGTGCTTGAGAATCAAGATTTACCAATAATTCACCCTTTTCTACTGCTACTAAATCATATTTAGTTTTTCTGCTAGCATTGCTGCTTTCTTCTAAATACACCGTACAATCCTGCGTTAGCAGTTCTCTACACCGTCCGGTATTTTTTACATGACATGTTTGAATAACTCCATCAAGTTCAACATAAGCAATGAATCTATTTGGACGCTCAATAAACTTGCCCTTGTGTATATTTTTATATTTCATCTAATGTTTATCTCCTATTTTTAAATTATCCCGTAAGTTCCCGAAGCAAAATCCTTAAAAAGCGCAATATGAGGGGGGGTAAACGTAAATACTATCACAATAAAAATCATAAAAACTAAAACAATCCAGCCTAATAGATTGGCTTGTTGTGACACAAAACATTGTGTCTGTAATAGTCTGAAACTAACCCAATACGCCACAAGCGTTCCCAATACAAAAGTTCCAATGTCTGCAGCAAGATAATTACTACCTATAATACCCGAATACGTGTAAAATGAAACAATAATAACAAGCATGCCTATAATAATTGATAATACTCTTACAGGAACAAAATTAGCTATTTTTTTACCATATGTAAAATACTCAATAACAGAATAGAAAAGCATTGGTGTAAACAACAGCTTCAAGTGCTCCCATACACTTTCATTGATAGGTGTAAACATTGCAACTATTTGATTTCTTCCTGACCATTCATAAGCAAAATGCAGAATTGTGCCAGTTATTAAGGTAAAAAGGACTCCAATAATATGTTTTTTTAATGTGCTCATTAATTATGCCCCCTTAACATATTTTATAAGAACTATTAACTCAACTTTCCATTGATAAGTTGAATACCTACAATTCTCAACTGCGAAAAGTTACGTTATTAATTAGTCCCCTTTAAATCTATGAAAATACTTTTTATACCATGCAAAAATTTTTATCACATCCGCCTTCAAAATCTCAAAAAGACCAATAACGCATTTTGAGTGCATTTATTGGTCCTTTTGTTTTGATAATATCTACTATAATAATTTGTATAAAAATATGAAGTTTTATTTCACGCAGCTTTCTAAAACTCGCAATAACCTGGTGTTCTAGGATAAGGAATTACATCACGTATATTGTCTACTCCCGTTACATAAATTAAGAATCTCTCAAAGCCCATTCCAAACCCTGCATGGTCACAGGAACCAAACTTACGCAGGTTCAAATACCAATACATGTCTTCTTTTGCAATGCCCATTTTCTCCATCTTGCTGCAAAGCAAATCATATCTTACTTCTCTTTGGCTTCCGCCCATCAATTCTCCTGCATCTGGAACCAATAGATCTACAGCAGCTACTGTCTCATTATCGTCATTCTGATACATATAAAACGCTTTAATGTCTTTTGGCCAGTCATATACAAAAACAGGTCCATTAAAGTACTCTTCTGTTAAATATTTTTCATGCTCACGAGCTAAATCTTTTCCAAACTCAGGCTTAAATACAAAATCATTTGGAGCTTTCTGTAATATTTCAATTGCATTTTTATGTGTAACTCTGGAAACCTTAGAATCCTTTAATTTTTCTAAGCGTTTAAATAACTCAATCTTTGTATATCCCTGTAGGAATTCCAATTCATCCTTTGCCTTGTCTAATATATATGAAACTATACTTTTCAAGAAATCTTCTTCAATATCCATTAATTGATTTAAATCACAAAATGCTATTTCAGGCTCAATCATCCAAAATTCTGCCGCATGAGTTTTCGTGTTTGAATTCTCAGCTCTAAAGGTAGGTCCAAAGGTATATATCTTACCAAACGCCATCGCAAAGGTTTCTCCTTCAAGCTGACCTGTAACTGCCAAAGATGCTTTCTTACCAAAAAAATCCTCTTCATATTTGTTGTTGTCCAAGCATGTAACTGTAAATGTATTACCTGCACCCTCAGCATCATTGCCTGTTATTATTGGAGTGTGAACATAAACATATCCTTTATTCTGGAAGTATTCATGTATAGCCATTGCAGCTAAACTTCTTATTCTGAATACAGCTTGAAATATTCTGGTACGCGGGCGCAAATAGGCTATTTCACGTAAAAATTCAATTGAATGCTTTTTAGGCTGTAAAGGGTAATCCTCTGGTGCATCACCAACTAAAATAATGTTGCTTGCATTAATCTCAATATTATCAGCATTCACAGCACTAACTACTACTGTTCCTTCTATACTAATCGCTGCTCCTATATGAATACCCTTTATATCATCAAAATTTGACAAAGTGTCTTCATATACTATCTGAATTGATTTGAAACATGACCCGTCAAAGAAATCAATAAAACCCATTTTTTTCTGCTTTCTATGATTTCTTATCCATCCATTAAGCTTTACTTCCTTGCCAATATACGCTTTCTGCTCACTATACAAATCATTGATATACATTTTTTACTTTCCTTTCTAACTAAATTAGGTGTTTCTATATAAATGTCTTAATTTAACTCAAAGATAGACTGCTACTTTTACTTAATATTAATGAATATAATTTGTGCAGCATATCCAATTATATACAATAAACAAAGCAAGTTGGCAAGCCTACACATCCTTTTTATGAAGATGTGGGCAAACCAACATTACAATGTTAATCAATCAAAACCTATTTAACTATATTAATTCAAAATCAATTTTAAAAAAATGTCTTGAAGTTTTCAACCATATCATTTAAGCCACTGGCATTATTTCCACTGCCTCGTGCTAGATATGCAGATCCTCCACCCTTACCATCGAGATATGCTAATGCTTTTTTGATAACACCATTTGCATTACAGCTTTTTGATAATTCTTTATCAATAGCAATAGTTAATTGTACCTTATCTTCAACAACACTGTAGAAGCAAACTACTCCTTTAATAATCTCTGCTACTCGTATTGCTTCATCACGAACCTCATCCGTCATTGCAGCATACTCATTTGTTATATAGGCAATTCCGCTTGAGCCCTGCATAGTTTTTTTGCCTATCTGTTCCTTAGTCATAACTGAAAATTCCACATCGTTTGTTTGCTCTTTTTTAGTACCCAATGTATCTAATTTTGAGAGAATTTGCTTTTTAGCCACTCTCAATTTTGAAGAAATGTCATTTAATAACTTCAATTCTTCCTGAACATAAATCACAGCTTCTTTTCTAGTCAGTGCAACTATTCTCCTAATCCCTCTTCCAGCACTTTCCTCGGAAATTATTTTACAAAAACCAATCCTACCTGTTGATGATATATGAGTTCCTCCGCATAGTTCTTTTGATACCTCTCCGAAAGAAACCATTCTGACCAAATCAGAATATTTATCGCTGAAAAAAGCCAAGGCACCGTCTTTTACAGCTTGCTCATAAGTTGTTACCTTTACATCTCTGATATAATTCTCGCTGATAAACTCATTTACAGTTGCTTCTATTGCATCTAACACATCACTTTCCAGCTTTTTATCACAGTGAAAATCAAATCTCAGCCTATCATCTGTAACAAGTGAACCTGCCTGCTTTACACTGTCTCCCAAATGAATTCTTAATGCCTTTTGCAGTAAATGAACTGCTGAGTGATTTGCTTCTATATTTGTTCTGCGCTCAGAATCAACCTTCATATTAACGGTTTCATCAACTCTTGCTTGTCCGTTTATTATATTAACAAAATGGAAGAATACATCTTCAACTTTTTTCACATCATTTACTTGAAGCTGCATATTACCACTATCCATTACACCTGTATCAGCAATCTGTCCACCGCTCTCTGCGTAGAAGCAGCTCTTGTCTGTCACTATAATTGCCTGTTCATTTGCAAAAGCAGCTTCTACCTCTTCATTATCCTTAATAATACCAACTATATGACCAGTACATGATAATTCCTCATATCCAACAAAATCTGTTTTTGAGAAATTAGCAGCCATACTTTTCAGTGCTTCCAAGCTGTTTCCATTTCCGCCCTCTTCATTAAGACCTAATTTGGATATTTCTTTGTGATGCTTGATTTCATTATCGTACTCTTCCTTATCAATTGTCATTCCATGTTCAGCAGCATACTCCTGTATAAAATCAAAGGGTAAACCATAAGAAGTAACTAAAACAAAAGCATCTTTTCCAGAGATAGTTGTTTTGCCTTCGCACATTTTTTCAATTCTAACAGTTCCATCCTTTAAAACAGTAGAATAACTTTCCACCTCTTTATTGAATACATCATGAATATGTTTTCTGTTGGCCTCGAAATGGCTATAGTACTTCTTATAGTGCTCAATAACCCTATCTATAACCTCTTGATAATTGAAGCTGTCAATCTTATATTTTGAAAGAATTGTACCGCATTTACGTATCAGCTTACGTGGTATATATCCTCTTCCTGTATTACTTGGAACAGCACCAGCAGCTAATAATATAGTAGCAGTTCTCAAATGATCTGAAAGTATATTAATTTTTTGCTCAGGTATATTGGAATCTGGATTCAGACTTGTACACTGCTTCTTTATAATTTCTACTATTGGACGGAGTGAATCTATATCGTATACGGAATTAAGCTTGTTAAGCGTCATTGTAAGTCTTTCTAAGCCTGCTCCTGTATCAACACTTTTAAACTTCAAAGGTTCATAGGTTCCGTCACCTAATTTATTTAATTGCATGAAAACGCCAGCATTCCATATTTCAATGTAACGCTTTTTTGTATCAAATTCTCCGCCTTCTACATAAGCTTCTCCAAATTCTTCACCTGTATCATAAAAGACTTCGGTACAAGGTCCGCATGGGCCAGTTTCAGCAGTTGGTCCCCAAAAATTATCTTCAAAGGGCTGAGGAACGATATGACTTCTATCCATACCAACTTTTTGCCATATTTCTATAGATTCTGTATCAGGTTCTAGATTCAATTCCTTTGAGCCCATAAATACAGTAGCATATAATTTTTCCTTTGGTATTTTTAAGCCTTCAGTAAGCAATTCAAATGCAAGCTTAATTGCATCTTCTTTAAAATAGTTGTTAAACGACCAGCTACCCAGCATTTCAAAACTGGTTAAATGATGTCTGTCACCTATATCATCAATATCGATTGTTCTAATACAAGGTTGAATATTGCAAAGATTGCTGGCAGGTGGAACCTCTTCTCCAGTAAAATAATTCTTTAATGGAGCCATTCCAGAGTTAATGAATAATAATGTAGGATCGTTTTCAGGAATTACAGAAGACTCTGATATCTTTTTATGATTATGTTTTTGGAAATACTCCAAAAATGTTGTTCTGATTTCATCACTTGTAATCGTATACATATTGCTCCTCCAAATCAAAATAAATCTTCTCAATTAGCTATGAATTATATCATATACTGCGTTTAATATCAATAAACAATGCATATTGTATGCCTTTATTCATGTCTTTTAAAATAAAATTATTGTATTCATATACAATGTGCTAAATTATATTTCACTTAAATTATTGGTATACTTTTTCCATTGTATACTGACAGCACTTTCCTAATTTATATATGCTAGGTCTTTAGAACCATATTCAAGTTTACCAATGGCTTGTTGTTTAGCAAACTAACTTATAGGATTATTTAACTTTTCATTTGATATTGCTACCACACCTGATATTACTAGGCTTTAATCAATATATTTCAACTGCGAAGTTTGAGTTATTAATACAAATAGGTTGAATATACATTACTAAATTTTATTTTGAAATCCCAACCTGTATAGGTTTTGATATTGTTAAAGCACGCCCGGTTCCAAGTTGTCCGAACATATTATCGCCCCAAGCCCAAACTGTTCCATCCTTATCTAAGGCTAATGAATGACCAGAACCTGCTGCAATGGTAATTATATCGCTCAGTCCTTTTATCATCTTTGGCTTTTCACTACTTATAACTGTTCCATCACCTAACTGTCCACTCTCATTTTTGCCCCATGTCCATACTGTTCCGTCCTTTTTCAAAGCCATATAATACCCAGCACCACAAGTAATTGATATAATATCACTTAGTCCACTAACTTTTGCAGGTGTTGTCTTCTCTTTATACGTATCATTTGTATAATAACTTCCCATCTCGTAAACAGTTCCATCCTTCTTTAATGCAGCAAACGCTCCATCTACAATTCCATTCCCACCCGCAATAGCCACTATATCAGAAAGTCCTTCTATTTTAACTGGATTGCTAATGATAAATTTATCTTTATTACTTGAAATAAAGAAATTACTTCCCCAACCCCAAACTGTTCCGTCATCTTTCAAGGCAAAGGAACTATAGCCAGAAATTGCGATTGCTTTTATATTAGATAAAGTAGCTACTTTTATAGGACTATCACTATCTTTAGTATCACCACTGCCTAATCCTCCGAAAGTGTTACTTCCCCATGCGTAAACAGAACCATCTTGTTTAAGTGCCATACTGTGAGAAAATCCGCCTTTTATATCAATAACATCATCTAGCACTATATCCTCACTGAATGAGCTATCCCAAACTGTTCCGTCCTTATTAAGAACAGTCAAATTAAAATATGCTGCAGCCACAGATTTTGTATCTTTAAAAGAATTAATTGTAGTTGGTTTCGTTATATAATTATCATTTTCAGTAAAAGACGGAACTGAACCAACTCCTAGGATTTCACCATCATTTGTTACTAAAAGCGAGCCATTATGATTAGCATAAATTGAAGATATAGCATTTGATTTCATAATACTTGTCGGACTTAATAATCCTTGAACCGAGCCATCTCCCAGTTCTCCACAATAATTGTCTCCCCACGCCCAAAGTGTACCATCATTTTTTATTGCAAAAGCACTTCCACTATCTGCACTAATCCATTTTATATTAGCAATTCCATTAATTTTAGAAGGAGTATCCGAATCATCCTTAAATTTCCATAGAGTCCCATCTGTCTTTAAAGCGATCAATGCTTTATCCATATAAGCTACAGTTTTAACCTTATTAATATTATCTACTTTCACTACATATGTGGGTACCTCTTGTTTTGTTTTATCTTGTGTGCCATAGTCGTCCGTACTCCAATACCATAAGCTCCCATCCTTTTTTGTGAAATAATTTTCATTTAAAAACATATATAAATTTTCTGCATTTGAAATCCCCTTTAATTTAATAGGCTTTCTTTTATTTCTTACAGACCAATAAGATGCACATTCACCCCATACCCAAACAGAACCATCATTTTTAACAGCAACGCTATCTTCATAATATGCGTATATGTTCTTTACATTTTCTAACAAATTTACTTTTACAGGGATATTTCTTTTTGTTGTACTGTCATTACCTAAAGAAGAATAATAGTTGTATCCCCAAGCCCAAACTGTTCCATCTTTCTTTAATGCTAATGTATGTTGACTCCCAGTAGCAATTACTTTTACATTTGTAAGATTTTTCACTTTTACAGGCTTTGACTTGCTTATAAATGTTCCATCACCTAGTTCACCATCTGTATTTCTACCCCATGTCCAAACTGTCCCATCCTTTTTTAAGGCCACGCAGTGGCTAGAAGCCGCCGAAACAGCAATAATATCTTTTAATCCTGTAACCTTAACAAACCCAGCTCTATAACTTTTATCACCAACTCCTAACTGCCCACCATCATTTTTTCCTGCTGTCCATACTGTTCCATCACTCTTCAATGCAATTGTAAACCATTGACCAGCATCCACTGATATAAACTTTACTGTCTTATTATCTATAGCAAATGATTGACCTGATATTGTACTTGTAAATATTAAAGTTAAAACTAATAATGATATAATCTTCTTAATTCTAGTCATCTAACTAGTCTCCTTTTAGTAACTTAATTATTAAAAACCACTTTCTTTTTTCAAGAATTTATTAATTGCAATAATTATATATTATTTCTGCTAATTATTATATCATCTTACAATTAATTTCTACTATTTTTTCATTAATAATTTGTTGTAATAAGCCTTATAAGCCCATAATTCTTAAAATTTGCAAACCATGTTTTATTTTCTTGCTAATTTATACCTAACACCATAAAATAGTTTATTAGTTTCAAAATATTTGTTATACTTTGTATATTGATAAATATTAAACGATGGTATTCATAATACCTTATCTCATAATATCTTAAAAAATATACTTTATGGAGGAAACATGAAATCACTTGCTAATCACAAACGAATAAAAGTTACTGTAAATGACCGTGAAGTGGAAGTATATGACAATCTTACTATTCTACAAGCACTGCTTCAGGAAGATATTCATATTCCACATCTCTGCTACGATATACGAGTTGAAAGGTCAAATGGTAACTGCGGATTATGTGTCATTGAACTTGATGACAAAGATGGAAGAAAAGAAGTAAAAGCATGTCAGACCCCTATTAAAGAAGGTATGGTCATTTTTACTAATACCCCAAAACTACAAAATTATAGAAAGATACGCTTAGAGCAAATGCTATCTGACCATAACGCAGACTGTGTTGCACCATGTGTAATGACATGTCCTGCTAATATAGATATCCAAGCATATCTTCGCCATGCGAGAATTGGTAATTTTGAAGAAGCTCTTAAGGTAATAAAAAACAGAAATCCTTTCCCTGTAGTATGCGGCCGTGTATGTCCTCATCCATGTGAAGCACAATGCAGACGTAATCTTGTTGATTCTCCTGTTGCAATCAATTATGTAAAGCGTTTTGTTGCCGATTTAGACATGAATACTGATAAACCATGGCTACCAGAGAAAAAGTCAAGTACAGGCAAAAGAATAGCAATAGTTGGTGCAGGCCCATCAGGTCTTTCTGCAGCATATTATAGTGCTATTAACGGTCATGATGTTACAGTTTTTGAACGTCAGCCACATGCCGGTGGTATGATGAGATACGGTATTCCTGAATATCGTCTTCCAAAAGCCACACTCGACAAAGAAATAGATACTATGAAAAAACTTGGCGTTAAAATTATGACAGGAAAAGCTCTTGGAACACATATTCATTTAGAAGATCTTCATAAAGACTTTGATGCTGTTTATCTAGCTATAGGATCCTGGCGTGCAACTCCTATGCAAATTGAAGGTGAAAATTTAGAGGGAGTATGGCTTGGTATTAATTACCTTGAACAAGAAACAAAGGGTGCAGATATCAAGTTAGGTGATACCATAGTTGTCGGCGGTGGTAACACAGCTATTGACTGTGCTCGTGTAGCACTTCGCAGAGGAGCTAAATCAGTAAAACTTATATATCGTCGTACCCAGGAAGAAATGCCTGCAGAGCCATATGAAGTTGAAGAAGCACTCCACGAAGGTGTTGAAATGCTGTTCTTAATGGCCCCTACCGGCATATATATGGAGAACGGTAAAAAGATGCTCAAATGTATCAAAATGACTTTAGGTGAGCCTGACCGTTCTGGTCGCCGCCGTCCTGTTCCTGTTGAAGGCAGCGAGACATCTATTCCTGCTGATACTATTATAGGTGCAATTGGTCAAAGTACAAATACACAATTTTTATATAATGATCTACCTGTTAAGCTTAATAAATGGGGAGATATTGAAGTTAACGGTAAGACCTCTCAAACTTCAGAAATAAATATATTTGCAGGCGGAGACTGTGTAACAGGTCCTGCAACAGTTATTCAGGCAGTTGGTGCCGGCCGTCGTGCTTCTGAAGCTATTGACCATTTCTTGATGCATGGATATATCAAGGAATCACATATAGATTACAGCTGTAGCCGTGGCTCAATGGAAGACCTTCCAAAATGGGAATTTGAAAGGATGCCAAAATTTGAACGTGCAAAAATGCCTGCAATATCACTTGAAGAGCGCAAAAACAATTTTAATGAGGTTGAATTAGGTTTATCTGAAGAAAGTGCAAAAGCTGAGGCTGAGCGCTGCTTGCAATGTGGCTGTAGTGAGCGTTATGATTGTAGCTTGAGAAATGAGGCATCTTCTCATGGTATAGAATTTGCAAAACCAATACACGAAAGACCATTAATTCCAATCGTAAAAGATCATCCCTATATTGTACGTGATCACAACAAGTGTATCTCCTGCGGACGATGTATAGCTGCATGTGCTGAAGTTGAAGGTCCTGATGTATTGTCCTATTATATGAAGCAGGGACGTCAGCTAGTTGGTACAAAAAGCGGTCTGCCGCTGGAAAAAACTGAGTGCGTTAGCTGCGGTCAGTGTGTAAATGCCTGTCCTTGCGGTGCTCTAAGAGTACGTACAGAAAGAGGTAAGGTATTTAATGCAATTAACGACCCTACAAAGACCGTCGTTGCCTTTGTAGCACCAGCTGTAAGAAGTATTGTATCCTCTCATTATGGAGTAACATATGATGAAGCTTCACCATATATGGCTGGACTACTCAAAAAGCTAGGTTTTGACAAAGTATTTGATTTTACATTTGCTGCAGACTTAACAATAGTTGAAGAAACCACTGAGTTTTTAACAAGAGTTGAAAACAAAGGTGTTATGCCTCAATTTACTTCCTGCTGTCCTGGATGGGTAAATTATGTTGAAAGAAAATATCCCGAAATTATACCTCATCTTTCAACCTGTAAGTCTCCTCAGATGATGATGGGTGCAACTGTAAAAAACCACTATTCAAAGCTTAGTGGTATAGATAAAAAGGATCTTTATGTAGTATCTATCGTTCCATGTATTGCAAAGAAATTTGAGGCTTATCGTCCTGAATTTGCCCCTGAAGGAATACGTGATGTAGATGCGGTAATAACCTCAAGTGAAATGCTGAGAATGGCAGAATTGAAATTTATTGATACAAAAGATATAGTTCCACAGGAATTTGATGAACCATACAAGCAGGTATCAGGTGCTGGTATTCTCTTCGGTGCTTCTGGCGGTGTTGCTGAAGCAGCGCTTAGAATGGCAGTTGAAAAGCTTACTGGTGAAGTACTTACAGACCATCTTGATTTTGAAGAAATCAGAGGCTTTGAAGGTGTTAAAGAAGCAACTGTTGAAGCTAATGGAACAAATGTGCGTGTAGCTGTAATAAGCGGCTTAAAAAATGCAGAGCCTATAGTTGAGAGAATTATAAAAGGTGAAGAGGTTGGTTATGATTTAATTGAGGTTATGGCATGTCCGGGAGGATGTATCTGTGGAGCCGGCCATCCTGTTCCTGAGAAGATTGATTCCTTAGAAAAACGTCAAAAAGTACTTGTGAATATTGATAAGACATCAAAATATCGTAAATCACAAGAAAATCCTGACATACTAAGGCTATATAAGGACTTCTATGGTGAAGCTAACTCCCATCTTGCACACGAACTACTGCATACACACTATACACCTGTATTTGGCACTTGCAGCTGTGATAATACACTAAAGAAAGCAGATTCTGCTTTTAAAACACATGATTTAACAGTATGTATGTGTGATAAGTGTACATCAAATGGTTCAAAGGAGCTCTATGATAATTTAACAAATGTTGTTAAAGAGCAAAAGATGGATTCATTTATAGCAGTAAAGACAATCCGCTTAAAGGAATCCCACGCTGGTAATGGCGTTTATGTTTCTCTTGATGGAGAACAAATTGAGGTACCATCATTAAATAATTTGTATGATATTGTAAAAGTATAATTACATCACAATAGCTGGTGATTATACCACCAGTATAAATTGTAAATACCCCTATCAAAATTAATTTGATGGGGGTATTTTATATGTATAGTTCTAATATTATTTAAGCTTATCACTTATTCTTGCATTTCAAATTAAAATTTAAGGATTAAAGAAACTATTAAACTAGTTTTGTTCAAGAAGCTTCTTTTTCATCAAGGCAAAGTCAATTGCATCATTGGCTCCATCTTTGTTTAAGGCTGTAGCTTCCTTCCAATACTCATAAGTAGTCTCATTGTTGCCTAATAAAATCTTTTTAAAGATTGCAAAATCTATGGAATCAAAAACTTTATCTCCATTAGCATCTCCTGCAACAACAGTAGCAAAACTGCTTAGGAGTCAAAAATCCACATTTTGTATATGAACTAAAAAACACCTACATATAAAATTGTCAAGGTTTAAATATCCTTGTTTATGCTATTATTATACCATTTAATGTATATACATTCCATCACAACTATATATAACCATTTGATAAATAACTCAGCCTTCTCAGTTCAAAATTGTAGGTGTGGTCGATTATAATTAAAAAACGAAATATTTCATAGAAAAAACTGCCACTAATAAGGGTCAGTACCCTATTAATGGCAGTTCGTCTTAAATAATTCTCTTATTGAAGAATTACTAAAAAAACACTTAATTCTAAAGCTCAAAAACATTTATGCTATACATTATCAATACTGTGGCTTAACAGGAGCTGAAGATACTGCAAAATTTGTTGTATAGTCATCTGGAGTAGTATTAATATGAGCACCTTGAGCAACTTCCTCAAGCATATTTATTGCGCCATCTCTATTGTAGTCACATATTTCAAGATAATTTGCATCACCTATAACTGAATTAAAGCACCCAGCTTGTATAAGCAAATCTGCCATGTTTATAGCACCATTATAGTCAACATCTCCTGGCCAAACTATTATAGCTTCTTCAGCTTGATCGGTAATGGTTTTGTTATCTGTAATAGCTGCTAAATTTAATGTTCTGGTAAGAAATCCTAGTTTGCTTATTGTTATTACGCACTCATAACCATATGGAACCATTGGGAACATATATTCACCATTTGAATTAGTTAATGTATATGTACTTTCACTAGGATGATCAGGATATGTTATGGCTACAAAAAAATCTTTTAAGGCATTTGGCGAGTCAGAATTTCCAACATATGGTTCTACCTTACCATAAACCTGGTAAGTGGTATTTGCATATGTTTGACTAAGAGTTTCATCAGTTACTGACGGTGCATTAGAACTATTACCAGCAGCATCTTCAGCCCATACATAAAACGTATATTCTGTTTCTGGATCAAGTCCGCAAACAGTATATGTAGTTGAAGTTGTAGTGTAAAATTCTGAGTCATTTAAATTAGCAATAACATAATGGTCAATTCCTACATTATCAATACAAGCATCCCATGCTAATTGAATTGCTGTTGAACGAACTTTTATTATAGACAAGTTTGTTAAATTAGAAGGGTTCTGCGTATCGTCTGTTGCAAATACACTTCCTGAGAATAATGCTGTAATAATCATTACCAAAGCTATACAGATTGATATTTTCTTTTTACTTTTCATAAACATATAAGACTGTCTCCTTATTAGTAAATTTTGCATTACACTTTAATACAAGGCAGTATTCGAATACTAACAATAGGTGTATAACTACAAAAATATCCAATTACTCTTCTTTTTCAACTTAATATCACTACCTTCGAAGGCGAATCATATATATAATACCAAGTTTGTTATTTGTTGTCAATATTGTAAATATTTTTTTATTTATTGCAAATTATTATTCAACTTTGCCACTTTTTATTAATTAGACTTGAAGTAAATGAAGTGGCCCCAATCAAAAGGGGCTGATGCACAACAACAATTTCTGTATACCAAAAATAATTTCTATATTTCCGCTTTCCATAATGACTTTCCAATGCTAATCATATATGCTTTACCAGCTTTTGAGTAAAAAAGAAAAGGCCTACTAACCAGTAAGCCCTTTATATATCTAACTACTGAAAACATGCAATTTGAGAATACAATATAGGTATACACCACTAAATAGTGAAGTTATACCATGTTCCCAGTAATTCAAATGTGTAGTTTCCCTTTCCATTTAATGTATACACAATTCTTTTTGTTGTCATAACTGTAAGAGATGGGCCTGTATATTGCCAGAAGGTAGGTTCTTTTGTTGGACGAAGAGAAACCAGCGTTGTTCCATCCGGCTTTACTCCAAGAGCTATTGCTAATTCGTCGGTATATTCAATCCTATACCCAGATGATGAAAAGAGAACTTCAAACACAATCTGATACTTTCCATCAGAAGTCTCTTCTATGTGATATGTTATGTCTTCCTTTTGTGGCATGTATGGCAGCCACGATATTTCAAGTGTACCAAGTAGATATTGTTTTAAGAGTGAAAAATCAAGACTATTTACTTCTTCATCCCCATTTAAATCTGCTGCTATACAGTTGTATTGAGAGCTAAATGTTACCACACCCAAAAGATAATTCTTAATAAAAACCAAATCTAAAGCATCTACATTTTTGTCCCCATTGGCATCTCCATAAACAACTTCACTTGCAGACTCTGACAATACCTGCAAATCTGCAGCGAATGCCATGGTACTTCCTAATAACATCGAGCTAATAATTGCCATGATTACCAAAACCTTTGTTTTTTTTAACATTATTATTACCCCCTCAATTTATTATTTCTTAACTATATTATACCTTTTTATGATTTACTTGTCATGATTGTGATTTACTTTCATTGATTATTATTGACTTGTCATGACAAGTTCTGTTAGAAATAGACCTATCCCGTTCTTTTCTATCCTGGTATTAATCATCATTAGGTCTAATTGGAAACTTTTCTTATTTAATAATGCCCTCAATCTCAACAAGCAAATCATTTCTACACACATCTGCTTTCAAATAAGCAGTTGAGCAATCCTTCGAAAATGCCTTGCTGCAAATATCTCTTATTGTCTCAAAATCCTCATCATTTTTAATATATACCTTTATACAATCTATATCCGCAAGCGTAAAGCTCTTTTCTATCCCATAGTTGCTCATATTCGAACCGGATACTAAAACTCTTATATTTTCTATTGTAGTCTCACATTGCTTTGCTGCATCTCCCACATGGACAGTCTCAGAACCCAGAATACTGGCTGTTCCAGAAATATATATTCTTCCACTGCCTGAATTATAATTGGCATAAGCAGCTCTTGCAAAGCTAGGAGACTTTATTCCGTATTTTGGAGGATATTTGTATGCAGGAGTCTGATTTGGGTTCTCAATATATTTATGTATGTTTTGTTTTGTAGACAACATATAAATACATAAGCTGTCACCCCAGCATCCTATTCCAGTCGCTGCAGGATAAATATTCCCATTTTTTTGAAAGGATTCAGCTCTTCCATGACAAAACTTAGTGTACCTCTCCTTCGCATCAGCATATTCATTTATATTGGGAATATGATTCCACACTCTTGAAATATTCGAATAGTTGTTATTATTAAGAATTTCAAATATAGAGTCATAAGCAAGCCTTCCAATTTCACGCAAATCCCTATTTTGTTCTTTAATGCTTACCGTCAAAAAATGATGAAATCCATCACTTGCAAATTGCAAAATTTCATTACTGCCATAATAAACGGGATGATCTGATGTCCAAATCTCATAAAATGCTTTTTCCACAAATGGCTTCATATTTATATTCATTTTAGGAAAAGCTTTATCTAGCATTTTAAGGTCATCATAGTCGTTTAAATCACTGAATTTTATTACTCCAATAATATTTTCCTTTTTCCGAATCTCTTCCAGACTAATCCTATCAGCCGGAATTAAATGTACATTAATTTTGGGAATTTCATCATTTGAAAGAATCCCCTTTTTTATCTCTTCTTCCATTACCTCAAACATTATACACATACCCCCCATAATAATTTAAAAGCATTTAAGCGTTTGCTCAACTTTCCCACATAAAAATTACTACCTGCGCTGGACAATTACAAATGTTATGTTTCTAAAATAATTGCTTTAATTCGTAAGATTGCTATGAACTAGCAATTGTTCATTCTCAGCATTTTAGGCGCCTTGCACATTCACCATCCATTACAACAGTGTTATCAAAACCGATGTATCATACATTAATAAAATGAAGGTTCACCAGTCAAATCAATTTTCCATTGATAAAGTTTAAAACACCTAAATATATGAAGGAAGCTCAAGCCAAGAAGTCTTACCATATATGACGAAGGATGGTATAAATTTTAAATTGCAGCTCTAGATTTCATTATTACTGATAGAAACATATCTATGCTATTCTAATCCAATTTTACAATATATTAATTAATTATGAAATAATAAATGTAAACAAATGTGAGAAACAGGACAAAATATGTAAAGTAAATAAAGAATTTTCGTGGTAAACTAGTATGAAGATACCTAAAATTGACTTTTGTGCTGCTAATAGAGTTATGCTATAAAGAGTTTTTTCAATATGAGTCTTTATGAGTCAAATAGCCAAAAGCATTTTTAAATTTAAGTGCATTTTCATCAGTGTTCTCCACTGATATTATAATTATAATTTGCCCAAAGTGGCATGGAGGTTAATATGAAAAATAACAGCAATCAAAATAAGCCTTTAGTAACACATATCTATACTGCTGATCCATCAGCTCATGTTTTTGAGGATAAAATATATATTTACCCTTCTCATGACTTAGATCATGACGGACCTGATAACGACAACGGTGACCAGTATAGAATGGAGGATTATCATATCTTATCAATGGATGATATAGATGCACCTTGTATCGACCATGGGGAAGCACTTCACATGAAGGATATTCCATGGGTAAGCGAACAAATGTGGGCACCTGATGTAGCTTTCAAGAATGGTACTTATTATTTATTCTTTCCTGCAAGAGATAAAGACGGAATATTCCGTATAGGCGTTGCAACCAGCAAAAATCCTGCCGGTCCATTCAAGGCTGAACCCGATTACATTCCAGGTAGCTTTAGTATCGATCCTGCCGTATTTGTTGATGATGATGGCAAATCATACATTTATTTTGGAGGTCTTTGGGGAGGACAATTAGAAAGATGGCAGACTGGTACTTTCATTCCTGATGCAAAAGGTCCCTCAAATAATGAACCTGCTTTGGGACCTATGGTGTCAGAGTTAAGTGACGACATGCTCACTTTTAAAGAAAAGCCACAAGAAATTACTATTGTTGATGAAAACGGTAATCCCTTAACTGCTGGTGAACATGACAAGAGATATTTTGAGGGACCCTGGATGCATAAATATAATGGATATTACTATTTATCCTATTCTACAGGCGATACCCATTATTTAGTTTATGCAATAGGCAAGAGTCCTAAGGGCCCATTTACCTACAAAGGCAGAATTTTAGAGCCTGTTATAGGGTGGACAACTCATCATTCTATAATTCAATTTAAAGAAAAATGGTATTTATTCTATCATGACAGCTCATATTCAGGCGGAGTTAACCATAAACGCTGCGTCAAATTTACAGAATTAAAATACAATGCAGACGGAACAATTCAAACCATTAAGCCTTATGAAGACTAATTACTTGTCCAAAATATAGAATTTATAAATAACTCAACTATTTAAAAACCAAAGCCCTTATTCCAATACATACTAGAATAAGGGCTTTATTACTTTTAGATTGCCATACCTAGCTAATGTCACTTTGACTAAATAGATTTAATCAAGGCTTTTGCCATTTTCCGCTGGCAGTAATAAGTGTAAGCATTTTAATACTATCTCCATAATAATCATAGGCTTCAGTATCTGAAGAAACAGACCATAGTGCATCCACCCATTTCTGGGCATCTGCTACCGAGTTATCCTGACACATAGCCGCTAACATAAACGGCAAAGTGAAGCATGTATCATTGTAGTCAACAAGGGCTTTACCTTTAAGATCATAGCTCCCCATGACTTCATCAGGATTACCGCCAGTAGACTTCATAATCCAGCTGTTTTGCATATCAAGGATTTCCTTTGCCCTTTTATCTCCTGTCATAATATAATCTGTAGCAAATCTCCAAGGTGTACGACATGAATTATATGCATAATCGTCATCAGTAACATCTTCCAGGAAATTCTCGTAAGCAGGGCCATAAGAGCCATCATCATTTTTAATTACAAAATCAGGCAACAAACCTGTGTTATATCCACTCCCCTTTACAATATCTAATGCAATAGAATAGGAAGCATCTATTACTTTATTCCAATCATCATTACCTGTTACTTCGGCAAATGCCTTAATCTGTTGCATTATAAAATCTGAACACCTTGTTGCCGTGTAATAGTCCTCGTTATAGTCACAGGTACTACACCATGAGCCTAATTGTAATGTCCAGTCCTTCTTGTTAACTTCATAAGTCATTATGTCATTAATAACGGCTAGAGCAGCTTTTTTATAGTTAATTTCCCCACTACTTCCCCACTTTGCATCTGCAAGCAGTAGAGCATATGCAATATCTATATCTCCATCTGTTGCAGAATCTGGAGTATTTGTAGCATTGTATCCGTCATTTTCACAATCAAAAATCATCTTACCGTTATCTGCTTGCTGCCAAGCCATCAGATTAGTACCAATAGAACTTGGGTGTGCTTTATAAAAACGGTAAAGCCCATCAAAAATGATTTTTGCTCCTTTATCATAATCTGCCATCAGGGCTGTAATAAGCATTCCATATCCATGTGCTTCTGAAACAGTAACTGCCACGCCTGCTCCTGCTGGAGGATTATTCGCATTGTATTTCTGTCCGCTATACCATACATAATATTGAGCAATCTGAGTGTATGGGTTATGTACAATATAGGTTTTCTTCCATACATCATAGAAATCCTGAGTCGCCTTAGTCATAGCATTTATTCCAACACTAGGCAACAAGACTGTACTTTTTGGTTTTATGGGCTGAGGTGTACGATTTTCCAATAATATTAGTTTCAAGTTTGCAAGATCAATAGCATCTATACTGTCGTCAACATTAATATCTGCAGCTTCCTTGCTTATTTGACTGTCTTTACCTAAAAGAAATGACTTGAGCAATGCAAAATCAATTGAATCTACAAAACCATCTTCATTTAAGTCACCATAGTACTTAATTTCCAAAGACGGTAATACAGGATCATCCACAATTCCGCCTTTATCAATACCAAGACTATTAGCAACAAACTTTTGAAGTTCTAAATTCTTGTCGCAGGAGAATTCCCAGAACATGGCACCACCAAGTCCCATATCCATTAAGTAATCCATTTTATATCCCAATGATTCTTTGTCGTCATATGTAATAAATGTGCTGCCATTATATAAATAAGGCATTTTTGCTGTATCATCCCAATAGCGTGTATAGTTATTTTTACCTATGTAATTTTCTTCAATATCCCAATAATCAAAAGAAGAACCTTCCCAGGTACCGCTTCCATAACCAGCAGAAGTTGCTGCTGAGCCGCTTTTGTATAATCCTGTTCCATTAGCATCCTTTACATTTATCCAACCTTTTCCATAAAATGCTAAACCTAAATTTAAATCTGCTGGTTTTACTCCTGCTTTTATGTATTCTTCAATTGTGTCTGCAACGCATAATGAGCTTGTAGAGGAACCATCATACAGAGGAGTAACATGATTTGTTGTTGTATCCCAAGAACCATGATAATCATAGGTCATTACATTTATATAATCCAGATACTGCATCATGCTCGCCACTTTACAATTTGCAACAAACTCAGGACTGGCAGCTCCTGCAATACTTAATAAATACTTTTTACCATCCTTTTCACCCTGTGCATCAAGAGCCTCTCGAATTTCTTTTAGAAGTAATATATAGTTATCTCCATCATCTGTCCTATGAGGAATGTTATCGCCGCCTGCTACGGGATATTCCCAGTCAAGATCCACACCATCAAAGCCGTATTTAACAACAAAATCTACTGCTGATTGTGCACATGCTTTTCTCAATGACTCGTCGGCTGCTACCCCCGAAAAGTTCTTTGACCATGTCCAGCCTCCAACCGATATTAATGTTCTTATATGAGGATATTGCTCTTTTAATTTTTTTAATTGTCCAAAGTGTCCTTTAAGCTCTGTCTGCCATGTATCATCTCCATAGGGCTTTTGAGTATCTATCCACGGGTCCCCAACTGTAACAGCTCCATCTGATAATAAATTAGCAAAAGCAAAATTAATATGTGTCAATAGACTAGGGTTTATATTACCCACCTCAACAGCTCTTGTGTAGCCGCACCAAGAAGTAAAATATGCCACATTTCTGTATTGCTTTGCGGTACTAGCTCCTGCCATTTCTGAATTATTTGCTGCGAAACTTGAAATCCCCATATAACTGATTAGCATCGAAATTACCAGTAAAATTGTTACAGACAAATACCTTTTCTTCCTTCTGTTTTTCAAATTCATTCTACATTATCCCCTCTCTAAAATTTTTCAACCCCATATTTTTGTTTTTAGACTTTGTATAGCAAAACACCATACATGAATAATGGATTAGTACAACAAAATATTGAAAACATATGTAGAGCATTTCAGCATTTCAGCTTTTCCATTATCTTTCCAAATTATATCATATTGTTCCTATTTTTGCACTAAATTTGTATGTTTTGACATTATATCTCAATATATGCATCCATATTTGGGCTACAAACACAAAAGACATTTTTTTAAGAAGTATACTCAAAAAGACTTACTCTATAGACAGTAGTAGTAAGCACATTTTTAGAAAGGTAGGGCTATTTGCATAAAATAACACAAAATAAATTGTATATTTAGAAAGTTACAATCTCGCCTAAGTCTCGGCAATGAATTTTCCCAGATTGGTTAAATCATATCCTCCTATACCTTCGAGCTCCATTCTGAATTCCTGAGATCGGAGTATCTCAATAGCCGCTTGAAAAGGAGCTTTGTTCACATCCTCTTTCTTAATAACAAGGTCATATCTTTCTGTCTGAAGAGGAATAAACTCAATACCATTAACCTGCAATCCAGATTTTTCATTGCCTATACCTATGTCAGCCCCCCCACGGGCAACCGTGCTGGCAATAGCAAGATGTGATGTGCTTTCACGGTTATATCCTCTAATGCTGTCTGACGGAATATTGAGCTTTCTTAAATGTTCATCCAGCAGAACTCTTGTTCCGCTCCCCTTCTCGCGATTTATAATCATAATATCTTTTCTTTTCAAATCTTCCCAACCACTTATCCCCTTAGGATTGCCTTTAGCAACATAAAACCCCTGAAGTCTGCAGGCAAGATTAATAATCATCGCTGAAACGCCAGGAAGCATCCTTCTTACAAACGGAACGTTATATTCTCCTGTGTCTCCGTCCCACAAATGAGCTGTTGCCATTTGAGCATTTCCGTTATACAAAGCATAAAGTCCGTTATAGCTTCCAACGTATGAACGTAAAGCCTGTACACCTTTGGGATGCATTTGAAGATACCTAGATAAAATATCTAGCAAAATGTCCTGCCCGCAGATTACAAAATTGCCGCTTTGAATTGGATAATCACGTAATAAAGCATTTGACATAAAATCACTATAATTAACGGATCCAGAATTTTCATTTTTTATACTTTTCGTTTTGTTTTTATACTCATTGACATCTTTCAAGTCCACCCTTACTTTTCTTCCTACTCTGTAAGCGTTGAGTTCTCCACGTTTAATGAGTTCATAAACTGTATTTTTTGCTATTTTAAGTATGTCTGCAACTTCCTGTGGTGTTAAAGCATTATTATCATTCATATTGAAGCTCCTTTATTAATATCCAACTATATAAAGACGTAAAACGTAATGTAAATATATATTAAGTAATATACTGTATTAATAAATATTATATATTTTGAAATCAAATAATACAATAGAGGATGCTTCCGTCTTAACAATAATCCATTCAGAGCATAATTGAATTGTTTACATTCTAAAAATGCAAAACAAATTAAAGCACTTTCTTCGAAAACATATTACGCCTTTCTCAACATGCCAAACTTCTTGCCAATTAGGCATTAGACGTAAATGCAAAAGTTCAAACCTTTTCTCTAATGCAAAAAAAAATAAAATTATATCAATAAAAAATTTCATTTTCTATTGATTTTTAGTTTTAAGTGCAATATAATACAAATATAATACAACATTACATAACAGAACATAACATTACTCAATTAATACAATTTTTATATTTTTAATGCGTTTTGTTGTGTTTGCACTCCTAAATATAATATAAAGTATTTTACCAAAAACTCAGTGACGAGAATATAACATTGTTTGTTATGTTTTCGTCATTTTTTATTTCAAAACTTAATGGACGGAGGCAAAGTAAATGAATAAAAGAGCTTATGAATTTGATGAAATCGCAAACGGACCTTTTTTCCCTATTTATCCCGTAATTGCACAACAAATCAAAGATAAAACAAAGATATCTTCAGGGAGGTGTCTTGATATAGGAAGTGGTGGAGGACATTTAGGCCTTTCTCTTGCACAAATTACAAGTCTAGAGGTTGTTCTTCTGGATAAGCTTGAAGATGCCCTCGACATTGCAAGCAGGCGCGCAAATAGCTGGGGACTTTCAGCAAGAGCTTCAACACTTTTGGGAGATGTCCAGCAAATTCCTCTTCAAGATAATACTATTAATTTATGTATCAGCAGAGGCTCTGTATGGTTTTGGGAAAATCAAAAAAAGGGCTTTGAGGAAATTTACAGAGTTCTTGCAAACGGTGGCATGGCATATATCGGCGGAGGCTTTGGTAACGAAGAACTGAGAAAACAAGTGGACAAAAAAATGAAGGAGCGCGACAGCGAATGGCCTAAAAACAGGAATCAGTTCGTTGAGGGTAACACGGTTAAGCATTTCACGGAAGTATTATATAAGGCAGGCATTTCAAATTTTGAGATAACAGATGATGATAAAGGAATTTGGGTTGTTTTTAAAAAATTAGAAATAAAAAAGGCGGTGAAGGCATGTTGAAAATTGATGCAAGCAGCAATATCAAAGATATTATCGAGCAGTATCCTGAGACCTTACCTGTATTTGCAACTAGTGGCTTCTGGGCAAATGAAAAGGAAGAGCTATCTAACGTGCTTGAAGATGGTCTGATATTAAAATCAGCACTAAAACTAAAGGGAATCAATCAAAAAATATTCATAAAAAGGCTCGAAGAAAAAATATCACATAAGCTTGAGAAACTAGAAGAGCTCTCTCAAGCTGATAGTCCTGCGATAAAATATAACTTTATAGGCTACACCTATTGTCCAATGAAACTTACATTTAAAGATTTTTTTGAAGCTGCCTTAAGCAAATATCTTGCTAAAACCGGAGACACTAATTTCAACTACTATATACCTTCCGGCTGTAGCGGTGATGACCCTTGCTCAGACATATGGAAAGCAGAAAGCATTGAACAGCTCCCCGATGTAATCGCCAGCGTAGGCTTCGGAGATTTTTTCAGAGAGGAATTTGTTGAGCGGTTTATAAACAAAGGATATTTTAGAACCATTGAATATACCCATCTTAACCAAGCCTTTGTCTCTTCAGGAATACCCGATCCTGACAACTGTTATACAGTCTATTCAGTATTCCCTCTTGTAATGCTCCTTGACAAAAAAAGGCTGGGAGAACTGCCTGTACCCAAGCAGTGGAGTGACCTGATGAATCCTGCCTACATAAATAATATAATCATCGGAGCCTCAAGCGGTGAAGTCCACGAAGACCTCTTCCTGTATATTTACAAAGAATACGGCGAAGAAGGTTTAAAAATGCTTTCAAAAAATATAAAAACGGGCTGGCATGCTTCTTTGATGGCTAAAGTTGCAGGTACAAACAGCAGTGAAGGAGCAGCCATTTACGTTATACCCTGGATGTTTGCAAAATCCTGCCCAAGAACAGAAGCCACCCAAGTTGTCTGGCCTATTGATGGTGCATTGACAACCCCTATGTATTTACTTGTAAAGGAATCTGCTTTTGGTAAGTATAAGGTGTTTGTTGACTTTATCATAGGTTCCACATATGGAAAACTATCGGCGAATAATTATTTCCCTGTACTAAATGGCAAGGTTGATAACAGACTTCCTGAGGGAGCAGTCCTCAAATGGTTAGGATGGGATTATATAAAAGCTCATTCAATGGAAAAGCTCAAGAAATATGTAGTTAATATTTTCTATAAGCATCATAACGATAATCAACAAAAGGAGGTGGCAATATGAAATTAATAACATTTTCCGGCCCCCCCTCCTCCGGCAAAACTTCTGTAATATTAAAGGCCATAGAATATCTTAAGTCAGATAATTATAAAATCGGTATTGTCAAATTTGACTGTCTGTCTACCTATGATGATTTACTATATGAAAAAGCAGGTGTGACAGTTAAAGTAGGTCTGTCAGGCAATCTATGCCCCGACCATTTCTTTGTAAGCAATGTTGAGGATTGTGTCAGCTGGGGAATACGACAGGGTTTTGACTTTTTGATAAGTGAAAGTGCAGGCTTATGCAACCGCTGTTCACCACATATCAGTGGTATTCTATCAGTATGTATAATTGACTGCCTGTCAGGTGTTAATACTCCGAAAAAAATCGGTCCCATGCTAAAGCTGGCAGACATAGCAGTTATCACAAAGGGTGATATAGTTTCTCAAGCTGAAAGAGAAGTATTCTCCTTCAAAGTAAAACAGGCAACCCCCAAGGCATTCATTACATTTGTAAACGGCATTACAGGTCAAGGAGCATTTGACCTAAGTGTTCGGCTAAAAATGGCTGCAGATATTCCCAATCTTCAAGGGAAGAAGCTTCGTTTTTCAATGCCAGCCGCTTTATGCTCTTATTGTCTGGGAGAAACGAAGATAGGAGAAGATTATCAGACAGGCAATTTAAAAAAGATGAGTTTTGAGGATGTGGCTTCATGAAGGAATATATAATTTCTACAGCACTAAATGAAATATTTAAGGAGTATACCTATGCAGAGGATTTTTTTGCATCTATTGGAATAATACCTTCTACAACCAGTCTAACAGCCGTAGATTTCTTAAACAACCTGGCTGATGACATTATTGAAGATTGCGGTATGGAACGCAATCAGATAATAACTCAATTTGTTGCCTTTATGGAAAAAATGAATGAGCTCAAATTAAAATCAAACTATTGTGTAAAAGAAATTTCCGTAATTGGAGGACATGATAAATCAGGCAAGCAGGAACACATAACCCTGACTATGAGTCCCGGTGAAATCATTTGTATAGTGGGGCCGACTGGTTCTGGAAAAAGCAGGCTTCTTGCCGATATCGAATGTCTTGCTCAGAAGGATACCCCTACAGGTAGGCAGCTTTTAATAAACGGAGAAGTACCTCCTCATGAAAGGCGTTTTTCTATAGAAAATAAGCTGGTAGCTCAATTATCTCAAAACATGAACTTTATTATGGATTTATCAGTTGGCGATTTCGTGGCTATGCATGCAGAAAGCCGTATGGTACCAAACGTTGATGAAGTTGTCTATAATATTGCCGCATGTGCAAATGATCTAGCTGGAGAAAAATTTACTCCTGATACACCAGTTACAGCTTTAAGCGGAGGGCAGTCAAGAGCTCTAATGATTGCTGATGTTGCACTCTTGAGCACCTCACCCATTGTATTAATTGATGAGATTGAAAACGCTGGAGTTGACAGAAAAAAAGCTTTGGAGCTGTTGGTCAAAAAAGAAAAAATTGTATTAATGTCCACTCACGACCCCACTCTGGCTCTGATGGGAGATAAAAGAATTGTGATAAAAAACGGTGGAATAAATAAAGTACTAGAAACAAGTCATACAGAGAGAGAGAATCTTCAATTAATATATAAGCTGGACAATAAGCTGCTGGAACTCAGAAACATACTGAGAAGAGGCGGGAAAATAGAATTTGATTTAAAAAATTTCCTTAATATATAGAAAGAAGGATGTGCCCTATGAAAAAAGTATTATTAAAAACTGTCGTTGCTGTCCTCATACTAAGCTTGTTATCTGGATGCGGCAAAACACTACAAGCTCCTGGTAGCCAAAACCCAACAGTAGGACAGACAGCAGACCTTAAAAATTCAAGTAATAATAAAACAAGGCAAATTAAAGATATGGCAGGCCGTACTGTCGAAGTTCCCTCACAAATAAAAAAAGCCTATTCCACAAGTCAGATAGGAATTATAGTATTATATACCATAAACCCCGATAAGCTTGCAGGCTGGGGATTTTCACTTTTACCAGAAGAGAAGAAATACATATCAGACAAATATTATAACCTTCCTGTTTTAGGAACTTGGTCAGGAAAGAACGGAACCGGCAATGTAGAAGAAATTATACGTGTACATCCCGATGTTATTTTTTCAATCGGAACTATAGATGAATCTCAGAAATCCTTGTCTGACAAGATTCAGGAGCAAACAGGCATCCCCGTTATAATGGTTGACGGGCCTCTTGACAGGCAAAATGAGGTTTATGATTTTGTGGGTGATATTCTGGATGAAAAAGAAAGGTGCAAGGAATTAAGTGAATATTGCTCCAAAACTGTATCAGAAATAAAAGTCCAATTGGAAAAGGTTCCTGCAGAAAAAAGGCTAAAGGTGTATTACGCTGAAGGACAAAAGGGTCTCGAAACAGATCCCAAAGGTTCCTTTCATACAGAGGTTCTGGACTTTGTAGGAGGAATCAATGTGGCGGATGTACCCATGCAAAAGGGTTATGGACGTTCGCAGGTATCTCTTGAGCAGCTTTTGAAATGGAATCCTGATGTAATAATTACAGGGTATGACAAGGAAGCTGGAGGAGAATTCTTTGAAAATGTTTTTGATAACATCGATTGGAAGAGCATAAAAGCAGTAAAAGACAAAAGAGTTTATAAAATACCCGCCTATCCCTTTGACTGGTTTGACCGCCCACCTTCAGTAAATAGAATTATAGGCATAAGGTGGCTTGCAAAGCTCCTATATCCTGAATACGTTGAAGTGGATATATCTGCTGAAGTTGAAGCCTTTTACGAAAAATTCTATCACAAAAGGCTGACAGAGGATGAAATTGCCGAATTGCTTAAAAACACTGGAGTTTAACAGATTGAAAGAAATATATCTATACTAAAGTTCAAATTAAACCCTGATTAATCCTGTCATAGCTGTCGTATAAATATTTATATATAGGTGGTGTTTTAATGGTATCAACAATTCAAAAGAATAAAAAAAAGGAATTGCAAATATATGCGAAAAAAGAAAAAGATGCATCTGTTAGAACAGACATCATCATGGCAGCTCTGTTTGCAACTCTCGTTGTGGCTTTTCTGTTGTCCTTTATGATAGGAAGATACGCAATCTCCGTACCTGAGCTATTAAATGTTTTCTTATCGAAAATATTTGGATACCCTACCGCTTGGTCTGATACCATTGAAACGGTAATTTTTCAGGTAAGAATTCCGCGGATACTGGCTGCAATGCTTGTTGGAAGTGCACTCTCAGTATCGGGAGCTACATATCAAGGTTTGTTTAAAAACCCTATGGTATCTCCCGACATACTCGGAGCATCAGCTGGCGCAGGCTTCGGAGCATCATTTGGAATTCTTTTATCTCTGGGCATCGTCGGAATACAGATATCTTCATTCCTGTCTGGTTTGTGTGCCGTAGCCTTGACATTTATAATCAGCATGCTTATCGGCAAAGGAAATAATACTGTTTTAATATTGGTTTTAACAGGTATGGTAGTTTCTACCCTGTTTTCATCCTTTATTTCAATGACAAAATATCTGGCGGACCCCTACAGCAAGCTACCCGCAATAACCTTCTGGCTGATGGGAGGTTTGTCAGGTATTAGTATGACAGATATTAAGATTATTATTGTTCCAATATTAATAGGAACAGTTCCTCTCGTTCTACTTCGCTGGAAGCTGAATGTTTTATCTTTTGGAGATGAAGAAGCAAAGGCCTTGGGAATTGACACATCAAAGCTGAGGCTGATATTTATTATATGCTCTACACTGCTTACAGCCGCCTCTGTTTCAATATGTGGAATGATTGGATGGATTGGGCTTATTATACCTCATCTTGCCAGAATGTTAGTAGGACCGAACTATAAGGTGCTTCTGCCAGCTTCCTTCTTAATCGGCAGTACATTTCTTCTGCTTGTGGATGATATTGCTCGCAGTGTGTTTCCGCTAGAAATTCCCCTAGGAATTCTGACATCCTTAATAGGCGCACCGTTTTTTATATATTTGCTGTTAAAGGGAAGGAAGGGATGGATATGAAATTAGAAATCAAAAATGCCGTTTGCGGATATGGTACAAAAACAATAGTGAGAAACATTTCATTAAGTGTACAGTCTGGAGAAATTTTATGCTTATTAGGGCCTAACGGTGTAGGTAAAACCACTTTATTCAAGAGCATCTTAGGTTTTCTGAAGCTTCAGGGCGGAGAAATATTGCTAGACGGTGAAAATATTATCAGCTGGCATAAAAATAAACTGGCAAAGGCAGTAGGTTATGTTCCACAAGCTCACATCCCTCCCTTTCCTTTTTCAGTTCTGGATGTTGTAATTATGGGCAGAACAGCACATATGGGAATGTTTGCATCACCAGCAAAGGAAGACAAGGAAATTGCAGAACAGGCATTGGATACATTAGGGATATCGTTTTTAAGCAAAAGAATATATACAGAAATCAGTGGAGGCGAAAGACAGATGGTGCTGATTGCACGTGCTTTGACACAAAAGCCCAAGCTACTTATAATGGATGAACCAACCGCAAACCTGGATTTTGGAAATCAAATACGTGTGTTGGAGCAAGTCAACAAGCTGTCAAGAAAGGGAATGGGAATTATCATGACTTCACATTTTCCCGACCAAACCTTTCTTTGCTCAACAAAGGTTGCCTTAATGCAGCGAAACAATGTTTTTGTCGTAGGAAGCGTGGACGAAGTTGTAACAGAAGAAAATTTAAAGTCTGCATATGGTATTAATGTAAGAATCACCTGTTCTAATGATGAGAAAGGCAAATCAATGAAAACCTGTATTCCGCTTATAAGCTGATACATAGAGCTTGGTGAACATAACCTACAATATATAGTCTATTGGTTTATGAAAGCATGTGCTGTGTATTGTTTTGTAAAAGGCCTAATAGTGAATATTTGTGCTTCAATTGTATGGTTTTTAATATAAACACGAAATATCTTTTCATCTAAATTAGAGGAGTACAATTAAAATTATGGCTTTAATTCCCAAACTGGGTCTGGAGATTAGCTTGAAAGAATTTGCTACAACAGCAAAAAAGATAGCATACCTCTTCGAAGTGGAGGTTCTCCACTGAATACTTTACCAATTTTTTGTGCCCAAATAGGTCACGGAGGTTTATTTATATGAACAAACAGTATTTGAATTACTTTCTCAATGATATTATAAAAATATATCCTGAGGCGTTGGATGTATTGTCCATGCTTGGATTTGAAAGTTTTGTAAAGAATAATAACTATGAGGCTATAAGTCCTTTTATAAAACTGAAAACAATTCTTAAAACAGGAAGTATTAATGATAACACGTTCCTTTCCCTACTTGAAGAGAAAATTAGCAGCAGTGGATGCAATAGTCCATTTGAGTATACTCTTGAGGTAAGGGATAAGCTGAACATGCTTGCTTTACTGCCGTGTCCCTTGAAACTGCCACTTCAGGAGGCTTTCCTGCAATGCGTAAATAATGATATTGTAAAATCCTGCAATTATTTAATTGAAGGCAATGCAAACAATCAGTATTCCTACTATGACTATGTGGAGCAGTTCGATGACATTGACGAAATACCTGATATAGTTATAACTCCCGGGATTAACAGCTTCTATTATAAAAAATTTGTTGATAAATTTATCAAAAAAGGATTATTTGCTTATGTAGCAGAACCTGTACCAAACTGCACCTTCTCAGAAGCCGGAATTCTAGACCCTGAAGGCAGCTATAATATTTTATATATGAATCTACTGGTTATGGTGGTAGATAAGCTTAAAATAGGAAACACTCCAATTCCTAAAGCATGGGGAGATTTATTAAATCCTGATTTCAAAAATAAAATTGCAATAAGGGGACAAAATACTACCTTTTGTGAAACCACCCTATTAACCATTTTCAAGGAGTACGGCTTTGAAGGTATCAGAAGACTTGGCAGATCAGTAAAATACGGATGGCATCCCGCACAAATGGCAAAAGCCGCAGGAAGCGGAAGCAAGGATTCTCCTACAGTCAGTATTATGCCGTATTTCTATACAAAAACAATTAAGCATAAACAGAATGTTGAAGTTATATGGCCTAAAGATGGTGCAATTGTAAGTCCTGTAACAATGCTTGTCAAGGCTGAAAAAGCCAAGAGCCTAAAAAACATATCCTCCTTTTTCACCAGTTCATATGCTGGAAGGATTTGTGCCTCGGCTTGTTTTCCCTCACTTCACCCGGAGGTAGATAACAGAATATCAAAAGACGTCAAATTCAACTGGCTTGGTTGGGATTTTATAAAACAATATGACGTAGGAAGCTTGTTAAGCCAATTAAACAAGGTTTTTGCCAATGAGTTTTTAAAGGACTGATTTATGACAATGTATCTGGACATATCTACTAATTGTACTCCTTTGTTTCTCCTTATCTGTTGACATAACTAACCACCGCATTCCCCTCCATACATTCCATTTATTGAGATTTGCCTAGATTTTATCATTATCGAGAATAACTTTTCAATTGCAAAAAATTAATTGATTAACTACTCTACAATTGGAATTCATGAAGCTAATGTGGTTCAAAGTCTTTTTTACTCTGCCTACTGCTGCTTGCTGAGGCAATAATTAATAAACTGTTGTGCTGTTCTGCCCGATAAGCCTCCATGCCTCATTTCCCATTTACTGGCCTCTGCACAGAGCTCCTCTTCCTCCATCACAACTCCATTTTTCCTTGCAAGCTCAACTACTATATTAAAATATTCCTTACGTGAAGGCTTGAAATAGTTGATTGTGCAGCCGAACCTGTTAACCAAAGACAACTTTTCCTCCATAGTATCAGATCTATGAATTTCATTATTACTTTCTATATCACTTCTGTCATTCCAGGTCTCCTTGATGAGATGTCTTCTGTTTGATGTCGCATATATCAGAACATTATCGGGCTTAGTTTCCACACCGCCTTCAATAACTGCTTTAAGAAACTTATATTCGCTCTCGAATTCCTCAAAGGACAAGTCATCCATGTATATAATAAACTTATAGTTTCTATTCTTTATTGTGGAAATAATAGCCGACAAATATTTAAACTGGTGCTTGTATATCTCAATCATTCTAAGTCCTTGATCATAATAAGTATTAACAATTGCCTTAACGCTGGTTGACTTGCCTGTTCCGCTGTCGCCAGAAAGTAGGCAGTTATTTGCCTTTCTTCCCTGAACAAATGCTTCGGTATTATTAATAAGCTCTTTTTTCTGATATTCATAGCCAACAAGATCATCAAGCATTACTTTATCCATATTATTAATAGGACAGAATTCTACAGCTCCGTTTTCATTACTGCTGATACGAAAGGCCTTATTAAGTCCAAACATGCCTACTCCAAAGGCTTTATAAAAGTCTGTCACAAATAAAAAGAATTCCTCCTCATCCTTTGCCTTTTCAAGCTTTCTACTCAAAGCCTGAACCTTTTCGCTAACATTTTTGTTGTAAACTCTTTCATTTTTGCTGACTGCCTTATAGTCAGAAAGCATGGAAAAGCAGTTGATTCCCAGCCTACCTTCTATCTCTGAAAAATCAAAATGAAACAGCTTCATAAATACCTTAAAGTCATTTTTTGCAAAATCATTTACACTCCCGGTTTTTGCACCAATCTTCTCACAGGTAATACTAAAGGGGTTTTCATCAATCATCAAAATAAATGTAAGATAATTTTGCCACAAGTTTCTGTCAAAGCCATATTGGGTTGAAACATCAAGAAGCCTTCTAATTTGAGTATATATCTCCTGTGTAAGCTGTACATCGGAAATATTACTATTTTCCATATGCTTAAATATATTTGCTATTTTTAATAAAATACTGTCCTCGTCCAAGTGGTACATAATCAAATTTGCTGTTTCTCTGTACATTTATATATCCTTATACCTTTCAATTTTTTTATATATCCAAACCGCCTATTCCATCAGCTGTGAAAGTCCTGAACAGGAATATAATTAACATAGCGGCTATTATTACAAACATAATTTTAAATGATATCTTTGCATATTTTTTATATGTTTCAAAACCTTTTTCATAGTCTAGTCCATAGCAGAAGGATCTCAGACCAGAAAAATAAAATAATGCAGGAACTACCATAATAAGTAATAGTGGTAAAGCCTTGAATATTCCTATACTAACATCGATTAAAAAACTTCCGGCTATCATTCCTATGACTATACAAATGCTGATTATCATAAAAAAACACCCAGTGGCTCTGATAGGTCTATATGCTCGTTTGATATCTTTTTCTGGAAACTCGTAGAGTTCTTTATCTAGTTTATTATTTTTATTCATTCCTTTTTATCCTGTTATGTATTTAAATTAATTATGGAAAAAGCTATTGTTTTCCCAGTACTTATGTTTATTATTATATTTGTAATTCTTCCATATATAGGCCAGCAATCCTGCTGTAATCAGCATACTACCCCCAATACCAAAAATCAATATACTATTGCCTAAGCCTGACAGCCATGTATTCATTCCCAACCTTCCCGCAAGCATTACAAACAGATGTGATGCATAAAGAACTGTAAATGAGCCCCAGATGGAATTGAAACATATATATACATAACAGCATATAATCATGCTTGCAAAGCCAAACGCACCTACTACAGAATCTGGCTGTAAAATGGCAGGCAAAGCCTGAATAACCAACGCAACAATAGTTGGAAGAGTCTTTCTCAGTTCATTAAAAATCAAGCCTCTAAATAGAATTTCCTCAGACAAAGCAAATATTGTAATATTAAAAATCATCTGATAAAATACATTTTCGTTGTTAAATTGATTAAAAAACCCCTTAACTCCAACCAAATATGGCTGCAAATAATTTATTTCAAGAAAACAAAGTATAAATACTGATATTGAAATACCTATTGAAATGCACAACAACAAACTTTTCAAGTCCAAAGCAGCTTTAAATTTGCAGAAACTGAACAGGTTTAATTTTCTGATTTTAAATATAAATATGTACATCAGAAATGCAACTGCAATATTAAGAACCCTATTCAAAATCACAATACCGTTTAGTCCGTTTTCAGGAGGCTGCCACATTAAAGCTCCTATCACATTACAGCTCAACATATATATTAAAAGATATACAATAGAAAATACTACACTTTTTATAATTGATGTCAGTTTTTCAGCTTTCATATTTACCTCTCATTTTTCTCAGTTATTCTTTAATTATAGCTTTTCATCTCTACAAGTTGATACCTGAAAGCTTTTTTCAGCTGATAACCGTGAGGGCATATCGCTACTAATACTTTCAATTATTTAATTTCGTTAAGTTGTAGCCTTGTACCTTCTTTTTACTAAAAAATTTCAACATTCCAGTTAAAAATGGAAGGTTTAGTTAAAATAATTGCATGAATTTGTTGGTAAAAATGCTTGCCGAATTAGTACAAGAATATTTTGTGTTAATGAAATCACAAAAGCATTATTCATGTAAGTCTACAATTGTTCAGCAAGCACTAAGTATTTTTGCCATAAAACCGTCACGATGTCGGTAAGCTAAAACACTTTTCATTACTCTGAAAACTCTGTACTATCAATCATATCTGCCGCCTGCCTCATCATATCTTGCTGCCTTTCAGGTAGCAACTCAAGAAAGTTTTGCAGACACTGGCTCAGCACAATTTGACTTTCTCTTAGCTCATATGTGTCTAATACAGAGGGTATAGGATGTTTTTTGAGCAGTGCCGCAATTTCAGCAGGCTTCAAATCCCTGAGAATACTGATTATTTCTTCTTCGCCAAATTCAGCATCCAGCAAAACATCCTCTAAATCGGCAAGTGAGTGCATTTGACTTTTGATTATAGCTTTTTTGTCTGTTAAATATCTGCATTGCATAATTTCTTCTAAAACCTTACGATACCTTTCATCTTCCATCTTGTCTCCAAAATTAAAGGTAATTTTAGAGTTTATATCGGTATATCTGGGTATGATGAACACACAATTCATTGTTTTCAGTTTAACCGCTTTTTCTATTTCCTCTGCAATCTGAGAAAGGCTGTCACTTATATATTTCTTTAAAGGTTGAGTCAGCTCCATATACATGTTTAGCTGCTCTACAGCTTTCTCAAGAACTTTAACTATTTCGTTTATGGTTCTTTCACTAAATAATTCACTAAGAATTTTTATAGATGAAGAGGTCATTTCCAGTCTATGCACAGCACTACCGGAAAGTACGCATCCAATTGCAGCAATTAACACCTGCTCATAAATATTAAAAAGCAGTTGTTCATAATTTTCATCATATCCGCAAAGCAAATAATGAATATCTTCCGCAGAAAATTTAGTACAGAATAAGTTTTCGTAATAAATACACTCTAAGTACTTATGGATAAACTCAATTCCTAGAAGCCTTTCCTTTTGATTATAAGCAGGATAGTCGGCTGTTATATGAATTTCCTGTGCGGCAAATTCGGGGTAATATACCTTAAAAAAACCCTTTATACCGTCAACAATTGTTGATTTATAATAGACATTTTTAGTTTGTAGCAAATTACTTGTTATTAAAGAGTGAAGTGTTTTTGTAGACTTAGTTAGTCGCTCAATCCTTTCTAGTCCTTTATTATACAAATCATTTATACTTTCATTTAGCACTACTTCAACTGCTTCATCAGGGTTTTGATATGTCTTTAGCCATACACCCATTGTGAACATAATAGAAGCTAAAAGGTGCTGTGCGTCTTCTACCTTAATTGAGCTACTATCTCCGCTATTATATCGCTCAGTTTGCTTTGCCAAAAGTGATAGGCAATCACACTGTATTTTCTCAAGCTGAAAATCTGTAAGCATACCCACCTCATATGCCTGTTCAAGTAAAGATTGGAAGTATTGTTCAGTGGACAATGCTTCTTGTCTGATTTTGCTGATTTTTTTAATGTCCTTCATAATCATCCTCCTCATCCTCATCTAATTCAACGGCATTGTCTGAATAATCAGGCTCATACCCATATCTCAAGTTCCGAGCAAGCTTGTATAATTCTCTCCCTGACAGCAGCTCAATGGAACCTTGGCAAATTCCGTCAAAAGCATTTTTCATATACTTAATCAAATCGTCATCACTCATCAAATCAAGAGTTTCATTCTTGAAATAATAGAATATTTCCAAAAGCTCATGCAAAGTTTCATTATAGTTGTTCATTGAAATATATGGTGAGTCACAAAACTCGCTTATTATCTTGTCAATTACACCACCGCCAAATTCAATACGGCCATTTTGTTTTAATGCATAGGAGCGAGTTTCAACTAATTCGAGAGCCTGTACCTCAGTCAATATAAGGCCAAATTTGACAGTCATATCATTGCATTTCATTATTTCATTGACAGCTTGTTTTTGTAGTAGTGCACCACTGAATAAGGATAATTCAAATGCCATAAAAATAATCCTCCTATTTCACAAAATAGTATTGACAACAAAAATTAGATGTGGTATGATAATAATATATACTTTTATTTATTGTCTATAACTATATATTATACAAGGATTACACACCATTGTCAATGTGAGGCATGCTATATTATAGCTTGCTTTTTTTGTATTTTATTTCTTAATTTTTAAGCTTGTCCTATTTTCTATGTGCCGAGCTGAATTCGTAAAATTAATTAATACTCCCTATTAACCTTAAGCTACAAATAAATTACTCAATTTCTCTGGAGGTAAACCATTATTAATTTCTTGCAACTATTTTGAAAACAAACCATTGATATGTTTATATACCACTAGATTTTTAGGGTGGAAAGTTGAGTAATTTAAGCATTTAACTGGTAGATAAATATAGCTTTATTGTTTTGCAACAGCCCCTGCAGCAATTCTAATTTAAGGAATAACCTGTATTTCCTTTATATACTTGCCCCCTGTATAAATATGGGTTGCACAAGAAATACAAGGATCAAAAGATCTGACAGTTCTGCCTATTTCAACAGTGTCATTAATATCTTTTATAGTTGTACCGATAAGTGCCTGTTCGACTGTTCCCTTTATTCCATTGCTGCTTCTGGTTGAGAGATTCCAAGCTGAAGGAGTGATAATCTGATAAGAGGAAATAATTTGATTGTCTATTTTTAACCAGTGACCCAGAGCACCTCTCGTAGTGTCAACTAAACCTTTTCCTACAGCAGTTTGCGGAATAGTATACTCCTTTTGCAACGAGACACCAGGTATAAGCTTCTCAATTAGCACATTCATAATCATTGCTATTTTTTTTGCTTCTAAAACTCTGGCAATAGTTCTGTCCATGGTTGATATCCCATTTTTGTATTCGCCGCAAAGCCATAGTCTTGCCAGCGGACCAGTCTCAAAGGGCAAATTGTTATATCTTGGAGCCTTAATCCATGAATACGCTTCAAGCTTGCTCATGTCTGGTTCCTGTTCAGCCTCTAAAAAATCATCGGCGTTTTGAATGTCCTTATACCAGGCATAGTCAACTTCTTCAGTAATATTATCAGGGTTGAATGGACTCTTTTTACCATCGGTATATACCAATGGGTCTACATATAAGGTTCCCAGCTTTTCGTAGCCGTTGAAGCAACCAAAGCTCAAAAGATTCCCATTACCTCTTCCGATAGAAAAATACTCTTTGTAATACTCTGCAATGGTAAATACATCAGGGAGCATTCTTTCATTAATAAATCTGTATATAGAATTTAGAATTGATTTAATTTTGATGATTTTATCAGTAGTTGCTTGTGTAGTAATACCTCCAATGAAGACCCCATGATTATGAGGTGCTTTTCCGCCAAGGACAGCAAGCATTTTGTGACTATTGCGGCTTATCTCAAGAGAATCAAAGTAATCTTTTACCAATCTATCATTCTTTTCCTTTGGTAATCTGAAATCATTATGCTCTGTCGCAAACAACGGATATTCCTCCGGAAGTTTTACATAATCTGGAATAGTATATTGATAAAAATGGCGTATATGATTTTGAAGGAATTCACAACCGTGGATGATATCCCTTAAATATTTTCCCTGTTCAGATGGAATTACACCCATTGCTTCCTCTAAGGCAAGTGTTGACGCAATGGAATGTGCCGTTGAACAAATACCGCAGATGCGCTGTGTAAAATATACCGCATCAAATGGATTTCTTCCCTTTAGCATTTTCTCAAAACCCCGGAACATAAGTCCTTCATTTTTAGCCTCCACTACTTGGTTATTTTCAATAACCGCTTGAATTTCCATAAATCCACTTATTCGAGTAACAGGATTGATAATAATCTTCTTTGTCATTTTTTAACCTTTCTTGTTGTATTATAACGCCTAGATCAAAATGAAATTTTTCGATTGTAGAAAAATTTCATTACATCAGCGGCGTGTAAGTGAGGCGGGAGATATTCTTACCGCCTGAAAACCAAAGCGGTACCTGCCACTTATAGAAGTGGGGGACATTTTCTTGCCTCGTTATAACTTATAAAAGGTTCCATATCATCTGGAAATCCAAATTGTGCACACCCAATACAAGGAGTGTCATCCTCAATTGGCCAGTTGACATATTGATTCCATTGCCTTATAGGGCAGTCTGTGCGTGTTACTGGACCACGGCAGCCCAATTTAAACATACAAGTTTCATCCCCTAGCTTCTCTGCAAAAATCCCCTTATCAAAATATGACCTACGAGGACATCTATCGTGAATTAATGTGCCGTAAAACAAAAGAGGTCTATCCTTTTCGTCAAGCTCTGGTTCTCCATAAAGCAGAATATGAGCCAGCGTGCCCATAAACCAGTCTGGATGACATGGACATCCAGGTAGCTTTATAACCTTTCTTTTTAAAACACTCTGTACACTTACACATTCAGCTGGATTAGGTCTTGCTGCTGAAACACCTCCATGAGTTGCGCAGGCACCCACAGCTATAACATGATTAGCCTTTTCGCCAAGTGTTTTTACTGCATCAAGGGCAGTTATTGTTTTACCGTTCAGACGCCCGATGATATTATATAAACCATTGTTTTTAGTGGCGACAGCTCCCTCTACAGCAAGAATATAGTCTCTTCCCAGCACACTAAACAGTTGTTTCATAGCTCCTTGACCTTCACTGGCTGAAATGCTGTTATTATAGATAAAATTCGTCATCATGGAAATTAAGTATGTAAAATCAGGATTTGAGCCATCGAGAAGTGAAATTATATTACCTGAGCACCCAGTCAATTCCAGCCATACAAGATTCCTTTTCCTTAAAACACCCTGCTTGATTTGTGTTCTAACAGTATCAATAAGCCTTGCAGCTGTATTGAGCCGTATATTATACTCAGAGCAATAAATGCCTTTGTTAATCATTTCACACCAACTTTCCAACAACTCTTAATTTATTCAATACTTGCTGACCTGCATGACATGAAGCAAATTCTTTTGTCAAATCCATTCCTGCCATCAAGCCAAAGTGTGTTGCAGCAGCCCAAGATGCACTGTTTGTCACATCATATACATTGCCATTTACGGCTACATATGCAGGCTTTCCACCCTTTCCATTAAATTTAGAAAGTTCTTGAAGTGTAAGTGTTGTTTGACTTTCTGTTTGCATAGCTTTTATAGCATTTTCAAGCATAAATACTCTATCTCTTAAATGATCTAGTATTTGATTTCTAGTATAGGGATAAGAAAATCCATATAATGCACTTATATCATACTTAATTTCTGCCATAATACGGTCAATATATTTGATTGAAAAGTCTTCTACTCTCATGCTTTCTCCTCCAGCAAAGACAATTACTTATAATTTCCTCAACCTCAAGACATATATCGTTGAATTTAAGCATTAATACATCACTTAGCTCACATCCAAATTTGGCTTCTGCTATCTCAATCCCAATCAGCCAGCCTGTTAACGGTTGTGAGTATAGTCTTAACAAGTCAAAAAGACTGGTGTCATGCTGATAACCAGCTTTTTCATATGAAGTAAGCACTTCCTGTAGTGAACATGAATGAACACTGCCAGCTACTCTTTCAGAATAAGTTGCATCCAGAATTATAGCAAAATCATCTTCCTTTAACTGATGAAATACAAAAAGAGAATCGGTTTCACCTATTATCACTTCAATTGACATTGATTCCAGCTTATGTTTTAAAACTTCCAAAACAGCTATGGCAATACCGTCATCCATCATAAGCCTGTTCCCGATGCCAATTACTTTTAGCATTAGAAAGTACTCCTTCAATTAGCTTAATATTTGTACTAATAATATATATGCAAAAAACAACTGAAAATGCAAAAGTCTTAAAGATAGTTGATAATCAGTATCTTTAAGACTTGATAATTTTATTTAATAATAGAGGCTGCATAATCTAACTCTTGCATTCTAACTGAAACCAAAAAGTACTGCCATTACCTACTTCTGATTCAACTCCAAATTCACCCTTGTGCAATTCAACAAGTTTTTTAACAATTGAAAGCCCAATGCCTGTACCCATCTTGGGCCTTTTATGCTTTTTGTCAACCTTGTAGTATCGCTCCCATATATATGGCAAGTCACTTTGACTAATGCCTTCTCCATGGTCAATTACCTCTATCCTCACCACACTGCCTTTAACAATTTGCCTTACAATCACTGCTTTATCATCACCACTATATGTGATGGCATTGAATAACAGGTTACAAAATGCCTGCGTAATCTTTACCTCGTCAGCAAGTATGCATACATCCTGGGTGCTCTCTAAATCAAGCTGATAACCATCATTTTTAACAAGTTCACTAACTCGGTAAATAGTTTTTCTCAAACTTTGAGTCAAGTTATAATTGACAATATTTAGCTTTGTTATTCCTGTCTCAAGACTGGAAATATCAAGTATGTCGTTCACAAGAGAAGTCAGACGCTTTGCTTCATCCATAATAATTTGGCTTTGCTCTGCTGTAACCTCTTGCGGAAAATCATGCATCATTTCAGCATAGCTGTATATAAAGGCAAGTGGTGTTCTCAAATCATGTGAAATATTTGCCATTAGCTCTCGGCGCAGATGCTCCACCTTGGATAGTTCTACTGCTGCAGTATTCAGTGTATTAGAAAGCTCTTTAATTTCCAAAAATCCTCTACCATTAAATTGAGTTTCATAGTTACCCATGGCCAGAACCTTGGCGCTTTGATTAATCTTCTCAATCGGTTTAGATATGTGCTTTGATATGATTATTGCAAGCAAGGTTGCAAGAAGCACCATTATCGCCGTTATAATAAAAAGCTGCATTCGTAAGGTGGAAACAGTAGCTTCAACAGGCGTTACCATGGCATAAAAGGTAAGAGAAATTTTACTGCCATCCTCTAAAATAAACTCTTGAGCTTTTGTGATAGTTTCAGGTATCCTACGGATGTGTTTGTCTGGCACAGGACGAGCAGGCGGCGCAAACCCCTTTGTCTGTCGTACAGTTATCTCTTTAGTTAATTCAAGTTCATTTAAAACTTCCTCAAGCTTTGCGCTATTGATATTTTTCTCCACTTGAGTAATTGCTTTATCTATCTCTACCTTGCGAATAAGCTTATACATATCACTTAAGAAAACCGTCTGGAATATCCATAATATTGCTAGTAACAAGGCACAAAACCCCAAAAGAAAGCAGAAAATCTTCCATTGTAATTTAAGCTTATCCATCAAATCTATACCCCAATCCACGCAAAGTTTTAATTAAATGCGCATACGGGCCTAGAGATTTCCGTAGCAGCTTCATATGAGTATCCAGCGTCCTGTCATCTCCATAGTAATCAAATCCCCATACTTCTAACATTATCTTTTCTCTAGGTACGGCAATGTTTTTATTTCTTATCAGGAAAAACAGAAGGTCATATTCCTTCGGGGCTAAATTTACCTGCACTCCATCTATAAATACCTTATAAGCTGTTATATCTGCCTTAAATCCATCCTTTTCATAGACGGTATGTCCGCTGTCATCTGACTTAGCAGAGCTGCTTTTATCCACTCTTCTCAAAATGGCACTTATCCTTAACATAATTTCTTTTGAAGAAAATGGTTTAACAACATAATCGTCCACACCAATCTCAAACCCAAGTACCTTGTCATATTCCTCTCCTCGGGCAGAAAGCATGATTACAGGTGTATCAGAGGATTTGCGTATTTCTTTTACAGCGGAAAAACCGTCAAGCCCAGGCATCATGATATCCATAATAATTATATCAAAGGTGCTATGCCGACAAAGCTCCACAGCCTCCATACCATCTCCTGCTTCGGTGACCTCATGCCCTTCGAATATTGCATACCGCTTTATTACAGCACGAAGCCCTGCTTCATCATCACATATTAAAACTTTAGCCATTTTATCACCATTCCCTTCCCGATAATTTATTGACTTTTTCCCAAGAAGATTGAGAACTATGTTATATATAAAACTCACTGATATGAGACTGAAATTCTTATTACCTGTACTTAATTTTATCATAAAACAAACTAAGCACAAGGTAATGTGAACTTCTTCACTGAGCGTACAGAACCATAATAGAAAAACATGAATTATACACTTGGTTCAATAGCTCTTTTTATATTTTGCAGCAATTAGTAGAGCAGCTATTAGTATAATTGACATCGCACCAATTAAAATTATATTATTAGATGTTACTTTTTCAGCTATCGGAACACCTGCATCTGAAGAATTCTGCGTATTTCTAGTTTGTCTGCCCTTCTCCATTCCACCAAAGCGCCTAGAACTCATTGTTGATAGCTGCTCAATCTGCTCTGTCGTTAACCCAATAGAAAGCAAATTCTCCTTTACTTCCTCAGTAATTTCTCCATTTGACTGCATTATAATGCCCATCGCTTTACCCATTAGTTCTTTGTCCAGCCCGCTAATCATGCCTCCTGGGGCATCGGAAGATGTATTTTTGTCTTGTCCACCCCTTCTATCAGAAAAATCACTGTTATTGTCACCTTTACCTCCCATCATACTTCCAAGATCGGATAATTTCAAGTTCCCTGCTGAAACAAGCGCGTCAGTGTTTGTATTTTGCTCTTCTGTTGTAGATGGTATAGTTCCGTCCAGCTGACCCTGTACGCTTTGAGCACGTAAATTTCCAAGGGTAATAAATGCCGAAACAGCTTTTTTATATTCGTCAAAGGTGCAAAATGCACTGGAATCATTTTTCACATAATTTGAAATAAGTGTATCAAGGGAATTTATTTTACTTTCAAATTCACCATTTGCAAAATACTTGTCAATTAACTGTTGTAAATAGTCGTGATATCTTTCTAGATATTCTGTATTTGCAAATAGTTTTTCAAGTAACGGTCTGCTTGACATTTCAACTTCTTTTACTGGTGTATCAATAGGGAAATTTATTACAGAAGAAGCACTTCCACTTTGAAAACCACCCCAGGCTAGATTGTAATCCCACGGAAGAATGGTAAGCTTGCCTTCACTTTCATATATATAATAGTTTTGTGCCATACTTGAACTATAGCTGTCAAGATTGACAACAATTGTGTGCACTGCAAAATATCTAAGCAGCTGGTCTATATCAAAATTTTCTTCCAATTCTTTGCCTTCTGAAAGTGCTTTTAGAGCCTTTACCACACGCTGAAAATCGTTTTTTGTTCCTTTTCCAACTACATTATCAAAAATAGCACTGTAGCTTTCTGTATTATCATCTGTATATTCAAGACTGCCGCCAGAGCTGCCACGTCCGCCTTTACCTCCAAAAGCTTTGTCCATACCACCCATTTCTCCCTCTATTTGTTCAGGAAGCACTGGCCTGTCTGTGTTAATGGGCGAATTAGTGTCAGAGCTAGTGTTACTATCTATTGACTGAACAGTTTGTTGTTCAATATTATCTTGTGAGTTTTGGTGCGGAATGGACTGTTGTCCCATATTATCCTGTGCATTTGTTTGTGTTTTCTGTTGTTTCTGAGAATCACCATTAGATTCATCATTAGGTCTTTGGGGTATGCTGTCTTTACCTTCTGCATCAGGCATAGTTGGCATGTTCCCTCCTTGCTGTCCAGGCATAGCGCCTTTGTTTCCGCCCATATCCATGCTTTTTACATTGTATAGCATCCCTGCTGTATCTCCAAAGACTCTCTGTTCAAAGCTATCATTATATAATTCAACCGCAAGATACAACCCCCAGCTTTCTCCGTTTACTTTAATATCAGCATAGCCGAAATAGGGTGCATCTACTCCCATTTCCTGCATCAACTCATAAGATACATACTCTTTCATATAGGTATTGTCACCCAGCATATTATTTACAACAAAGCTCTCAAGCCCAAAGCAGGTCTGTTCCTTGATGTATTCATTAAACTGTAATCGAAAACTATACCTATTGCTGTCAGAGCCTGCCACTTGAGTTAAACTGGAATTACCCTTTGGACGGATACCAACATTTTTAAATTTTGTTCCATTCACAATAACGTCAGCCATAATATACTGTTCACTTATGGCATTTTCCAGCATCTCCTTCCAATCCTTCTCATCCGCAAGAATCTCTAGCGATATAATATCAGTTCCGAAAAGCTTTTCTGAATATTCTGCTTCAGTCTCAATACTCACATTTGTTTGCTGTATATTACCAATTAAAACAAAAGCAACGCTCATTATTAAGGCAGAAATTACAGCTATAGCAATAATTATATTTATTTTTTTACTTTGTATCATGCTTTCACCTCATATCTTGGCATACTTAAGCTGAATATTCTCCATTGTAGCTTACAAGACAAGCATTGTTAACGCCATCTATAGTCAATAATTCATTAAGTAACTTTGCAGACATTTCCAAAAGACGTACTTCAACAGTAAGCTCGATGCCATTTCTTGAAACTGTCTTTGCCTTAATTAGATTCTTCTTAGTTTTTGCCTTTATTATATCCATACAATCATTTTCAGCCTTATCATTATCAAGATTAAGTACAACTATATATGGTGTGTCACTACTTTTCTTGTTTACAAATACAAGTAGAATAATACCAATGAAAACCGAACCGATTATGCCAAGCGGAATTAACCCTGCACCTATAACAATACCAGCAGCTATAGCCCAAAATAAAAATGCAATGTCTAACGGCTCTTTAACAGCTGTTCTAAAACGAACAATGGACAAAGCACCTACCATACCAAGTGACAAGATAATATTTGATGTTACAGCCAAAATAATAAAGGTCGTAATCAATGTCATAGCCAAAATAGATACGCCGAAGGATGCTGAATACATAACCCCTGCAAAAGTTTTTCTATACACAAAAAATATAAAAAGCCCTATTGCAAAGGATAATAGCATTGCAAGTCCTACGTCTAAAATTGAAAATTCTGATGCTTTTTCTAAAAAGCTTGATTTAAAAATATCATTAAATGTCATATTATAAGACCTCCGATTTTATATAATTCTTGTTACTGCATATTTGGAAAACGCAGTACTTTTTCTATTAGAAAGAGATACCATGCCACGAATTATCTCGGGCAAAAAGTTGTCATATTTCACTTCTAGAATATAAACTCCTGAAATTGGTACAGGAACCGGTTCAGTATCTAAAAAGCACTGTACATTGTTGCTTGTACGAATGTCATAATCCAGCGTTACTCGTACATTCCCCATTGGATAAATATAAGCCTCCCTTCTGTAGTCTACAATATTTTTTGCTCGAAGCTGCTGATAGTGCATTTTTGCATACAGCTCTAAGCATATAGGACTCCCATTTTCTTTTAGTACATCAAGCTCCCCATCAAGCAGTCGTTTGCATTCCTCTTCATTCATAGAAGCGCTCTGCTTGTAACAAATGCCGTTTTTTTTGCTCTTTTTTTCAAGACGAATAAATGAAGTGTTGTCATTATACAAACGTAAACGGAACTTTTCCCGTTCATTTACGCCATTAATCTTCTCTTTTAGAGCTTTGTCATTGTAGTTGTCAAAATATAGGCTCTTAACTCTATATCCATTTCCCAGAATTGCATTTTTATCGAGATTAGCTACAAATGGAAGCCTTGCTCTGAGCTGCACTACATCGGCATAGTTTATATAATGCTTCAGTTCATGTCTGCCTTTAGGTTCTGACATTTTTTTCACTCCTTCATTGGAATGATTTAATTTTAAACTGCTTGACTGAAGCGTAATTGTTTTTTATCTGAACTTTGACTGAATTATTAGAAAAATTATATTATGAATAGATGAAAACCTAATATTTCAAACCTCATATATTCATAAATAAGCCATACTTATGCCACACAAGTTGTTAAATGTGAATTAATAACACCTTATTTATAGAAGGAATCAATTGAATTTAATCATGAAATCGGGTATAAATTCGTTTCTAATAATATTCATTTATTTTTTTACTATAATTTAGGAGGATTACTTATGGGTAAGATTGAAATTGCGACACAATGGATGATAGACTTAGCAATTAATAATAGTCACGGGTATGATCAAACCTATAGGTGGGGGCAGCACGGTGATTATGATTGCTCTGCTGCAGTCATTACCGCCTGGGAGACTGCTGGTGTACCAGTAAAAACCAATGGTGCAACATATACCGGCAATATGAAAAATGCTTTTATTAACTCAGGTTTTGCTGATGTAACTTCCTCCATTGGATTATCAGACGGTACAGGACTGTTACGTGGTGATGTCTTGCTTAAAACAGATTCACATACAGCAATGTTTATTGGAAACGGGCAAATCGTACACGCAAGTATTAATGAAAAAGGTACAGCGACTGCAGGAGAAGCAGGAGATCAAACAGGAAAAGAAATATGTATCAGAAGCTATTATAACAAACCTTGGAATTGTATTCTCAGGTATAAAGAGAGCAGTACAAATCCTACTCCAAGTGTTAACAATACTATTCAAGCAGGACAAATACATGCAAACAAATTTACTAATTCAAGCATTGCTACAGATGGGGTTAGAGGACTCGAAACAAAAAAAGCAGGCATTAAAGTCCTACAAACAGCTATGAATTTAGACTATAACGCAGGTCTTGTTGTGGATGGAATTTGGGGTACTAAATCAAATAATGCTTTAGGAAGTCATTATGTTACTTACGGAGAAACCCAGTACATGGTGACAGCGGCTGAAATTCTAGTGATGCTGCAGGGATATGACCCAAATGGTGTAGAGTATCCGGGAAGCTTCGGTTCAGGACTGAAAGCAGCAATAATTTCATTTAAAAAAGCTAATGGCTTACCGGAAAATGGTACCTGCGACAGTTCTACTTTCCTTTTGCTTGTTAAATAACTTTTGCAGTAGATAATTGTAGGTGTTAAAAAACTTATCAAATGAACGGTTAAATAAATATGCAGGAATGTTGAAAGGCTATACCCATCTGAGAGTATAGCCTTTTATTAATAAGCTTATAAGTTTGTCCTCAAAATTGTTAAAATAACCTTCATGCATTTACAAATTTATCTGCTTTATACCTGTCAAGTTCTTGTTCTAAGAATTCAAACCATTTTGATTCATCTACAGCTCTAGCTGTTATAAATATATCTTTATCTCCTCTACCAGATACATTTACAATTATATTAGTTCCTTTTTCTAAAGTAGGTGCAAGTCTAATAGCTTCTGCTAATGCATGTGATGATTCCAATGCGGGAACAATCCCTTCATGTTTTGCAAGAAATCTAACTGCATTTATTACTTCCTCATCCCTTGCACTAGTAAATTCAACTCTTCCAAGCTCTCCTAGATAAGCTAATTGAGGACCAATGCCTGCATAATCTAATCCAGCACTTATAGAATGTGTTGGAAGTAATTTTCCGTCACCGTCTTGTAAAAAGAGTGATTTGTATCCCTGAATAGCTCCGACTGTTCCTTTTGTTCCAGTCATTCTAACTGCATGCTCGCCGCTCCTTGTGCCACGTCCACCAGCTTCAACACCAATAAGCTTGACAGCTGAGTCCTCAAGAAATTCACTGAAAAATCCTATTGAATTTGAACCACCTCCAACGCAAGCTATCAATATATCTGGCAACACATTATTTCTTTCTAAAAATTGCTTCTTGGTTTCCCTTCCTATAACAGATTGAAATTCTCTTACCATATCAGGATAAGGGCAAGGGCCCAATGCACTTCCAATTAGATAGTATGTATCTTCAGTGCGCGTTGACCATACCTTGAAAGCTTCATCAACTGCATCCGTTAAAGTTCTAGTACCACTAGAAACAGGTACCACTTTTGCTCCAAACATCTCCATCCAAAATACATTTGGTCTTTGTCTTTCTATATCTATTTCACCCATATATATTTCGCAATCAAGCCCAAGCCTTGCACAAACACAAGCTGTCGCAACACCATGCTGGCCTGCTCCGGTTTCTGCAATTACACGAGTCTTACCCATCTTTTTTGCTACAAGCGCTTGACCTATAGCATTGTTTATTTTATGAGCTCCTGTATTTGCCAGGCACTCCAATTTTAAATATATATTAGCTCCACCTAACGCTTTAGTTGAATTTTCTGCAAATAAAAGTGGTGTTGGTCTTCCTACAAAGTTCTTTAACAAATCATAAAACTCTCCCCAAAACACATCATCATTTTTACATTCCTTAAAAAAGGTTTCCATTTCAACTAATATTGGCACTAATGATTCATCAACATATCGACCACCGTACTCCCCAAAGTAACCATTTTCAGCTTGTTTTAAATTCATATCCATCCTCCTTTAATCTACAACTTACACATAATTGTTTTGACAAAGACATAAGAACTACTCTACTTATTTAAGCTTTATCTAAATATTAATTATCAAAGCTCTTCCTTTAGCATTTCTTTTTTAATTAGCTTATCCTTCTTATTCTCAATATATTTTATTATGTGTTCACACAACAAAGCAATAAAAAATATTACAATAGCAGTTATAATCCAACGAATGATAGTAACATGTACTCCTAATATTTTTACTTCAAATGGAAGTAAAGCTATCTTTAAAGTCGCCCATGTACTTAGCATTATTATTGCAACACGAATTTTTATGCCATGTTCTATAAACATTTTGCTAAGGGAATATCCAGGATAAATAGGTCCGCTTACCAAAAGTCCAAATACGTATCCAAGAATTATACTTTTTATTCCCGTATTTTTCTGTATTGCTTTTTGGACAGCATCAGAATTCATTCCTACTTTTATAAAGGCTAATAGCGCAAACATTAAAACTAAAATAGGCAAAGTACTCTTGCATGTATTTAGAAAATTAATTAATATACTTTTTCCTTTGTCTATATCAGAAATACCAATAACTATTGAAACAAATAATGATACCGTTAAAAGCAGATTTTTCTTTATTACTTTTTTAATAGTGTTCATAAAAATACTCCCATTAAATATCCTATTATTATTGAAGCTAAAAGGGTTACCACAAATCTAACTGCAGTAAATAATAATCCTAATTCCTTTTTCTCTAAAGGAATTGCAACAAGACCAACCATTGAAAACGATGAAATAAAAGCTCCAACTGCAGCTATACTAGCTCCACCAGAAAGCAAGGTTGCACCCAGAACAAAAGCTATCACAGTTGGTCCTTCAAAAATGCATCCAAACAAAGCTGCCAGAATTGGAGCAATTAATCCATTATCTTTTCCAAGTACTGATACTATAACTTCTTTTGGTATACACGCCTGTATAATGCTAGCAATTAAAATAATACCTAGCACATAAGATATAAGACTAAAAGTAACGTTTTTAAAGCCTATGAAAGCAGTCTTTAATTTACTTTTATCTTTTCTAAATAAATAAACCGAAAAAATAAATATTATCACTAAATATATTAATTCAACCATTTTTCTACTCCATAATTACTTTTTTATTATTTTATTGAGTGCTTCTACCAGCATCATATTTTCTGCGCGATTTCCGATACTAATCCTTACATAATCAGGATACCCAAACATTCTGCAAGGTCTAATTATAATGTTTGAATTTTTTAACTGTTCACACCATCCTTCACATATATCCCCAAATTTCGCAAAAATAAAATTAGCTTGAGATGGTATATACTCTATATCTAATTCTTTAAATGCATCATAGTAAAATTGCCTTTCTCTATTAACCTCTTCATAATATGTATTGTCAAAGAATTCATTATTCTTTAAAACCTCTATAGCTGCAGCTTGTGCTAAAGAACTAACATTATATGGGGATCTTAATCTATTAATACCTTCTATTACGTTCTCATTTCCTATTGCATATCCAATTCTTAAGCCTGCCAATCCAAAGTATTTTGAAAAAGTTCTAAATACAAGTACATTAGGGTATTTATCTATTAATTTTACAGATGATTGATTTGATTTAGGATAAACGAAGTCAAAATAAGCCTCATCTACTACAACTATTATGTTTTCGGGAACAGCCTTAACAAAAGACTCTATTTCTTCACTTGAAATGAATGTTCCTGTAGGATTGTTTGGATTGCATATAAAAACTATCTTAGTTTTATCATCTATACTTTTTTTCATAGCCCCTAAATCGTGACAAAAACTCGTTCCTTTAACTAATTTACAATTTCCTCTTGCAAGTTCTGTTATATCCTTATATCTGAAGAAGCTTGGATCAGACATTATAGTGTTTTCACCATTATCAACATACTTTAGGGCTGTTAGTGTTAATAGTTCATCGGAACCTGCTCCAATAACTATATTTTCAGATTTTACGCTATATCTATTTGCTATAAGCTGTTTTAATTTTTCATTATCTATCTTGGGATATCTATTTGTAAAATTAATCTCCTCATATAGCCTCTCTTGTATTTCTTGTGGTAATGCATATGAATTTTCATTTGTTGCTAAGCAAATTACATTTGATGTGTCTACCCCTTTATATGGTGATTTATATTTCATGCTAATTCCTCCTCAATAAATTGATATCCTACATAATTATTAATAATTTCCACATCCTTAGGAAGCATTTGCTTCATCAAAAACACTGCATTTAGACCTGTACAATGTCCTATAATAAATCTTTTTATATTAAATTTTTTAAGCTTATCAATTATTGCTATTGTTTCCTGTTCTGATGAGAACATCAAGTGCAATCCGCCAATAAAAGTATTTATCTCTTTAATTCCTGTAACCTTTTGTGCATGCTCTAAAATATTTATCACCCCACAATGTGAGCACCCAGATATAACTACTAGTCCTTTTGCGGTTTCAATAGCAAGGTTTAATTCGTCTTCAAACATATCATCTACTAGGTTTCCCTGGGAATTTCTAATCAACAACCCTTTTTCCATTCCACAATAATCATCAGGAACTACTACGTTAGATAGACACCAAACACCCTCCGCTATTTCAAAGCTGATTTCTATTTCTTTCCCCATACTTTGTAAATGCTTAAGCTTATTACTTATGCCTATATCCATGATTTTTTTACCATTTAATCTAACGCGCTCTTGAAATGCATTTTTGTCCATTATTACTTTTTTATGAGTTTCTTCATAATCTAATTCAATTAGTCCCCCAGCATGATCTAAATGCCCATGGCTAATAATAATATTGTTGCATGAGCTTAAATCTATTCCCAATAATTCAGCATTTTCTAAAAAAACACTATCCTGTCCAACATCATAAATTAAATTACATTTTTCATGCTCTATGTATAGTGACAATCCATGCGAAGCTTTTAATCCAAAGCTTGGTTCTAGCCTATTTTCACATAAGGTTACTACTCTCATTTTTCACTTCAGTACCTTTCTGCTTTTATTTTCAATAACATAGTCAACTAATCTAGTGACACCAATTCCAGCACCGCTTTTAACAATTTTTTTCTCATTATTAAAAGCAAATAAATTACCCCCTCCTGCAACAGCATAATCATAATCAGGTAATCGAGCATCAAAAAGCAAACTATCACATGCATCCCAGCTCTTGCCCATAAAGGGGATAATTTTAATATTTGAATCACTGTATTCTTTTAGCAGTTCAGTTAAGACTTCATTTAAAAACGCGATACCCTTATGAGAAATCAAATTATCTGTAAATGAATCCAGTATATCTAATGTCAATTGCTTATTTTTTCCTAAATCTAATAGCTGTCCTATTTTTTCAGCGAGCTTATAATCTCCGCCATTTTTAATGTAATAGCTCGTAAATGTAGTGCCATCTTCTTTGCATATATCGATTAAATAATATATTTCTCTTCTTGTATTTAGTGGCAAATGAGATACTAAGCCTTCTAATATTCTCTTGTCCGATACTCTAAAATAAACCTCATTAAAATTAATAGCCTTAAAACAATTAATAAGAGTTTTTAATGCGAGAATACTTGATTCTATTTCTTTTTTTCCATATATCTCAAAGCCAGTTTGCCAAAATGATATGGTTTTTCCTTTTTTTACATCCTCTTCTGGTTCATTTCTCAAAAATTCTTGAGAATAAAAAACTTGTCCTGAATGATTATGAATCTTATTATTTCTATTTAAATAATCATACACTCTAAAAGTGCCTTCTGGTGAAATTATCGTTCCTATGTCTTTTCCATTAAGAGTAAACTCGATACAATTGTCGATAAATCTCTCACCTAAATTGGAAATATTCTCTTCATATATTGACTTTTTTGATACGATGCCTCCATAAAAGTAGCTAAAATTTTGACTTATTAGAGAATTCTCTAATTTATTGCGTATATCCATAAATATATTGGCATCATTTCCAAACCATTCTCTTACTCCTGATACTAGCAATAGTATTCCTCCATTCATTATTAGTCATAAATTCATAGTACATCTGCACAATAATCGTGTCAATATTTAACATTTATATATTTTAATGTATTTATTGTATTATTTTTGTGTAAATTTACAAAATATTCTGATTGTTTTTCTGCAAATAAATTATAAAAAATTTGAAATTGCATCAAGAAATTTTCCATTCTTGCTTTAGAATATATGATTAATGTTTTATTAAAAACTTATAAAATAATATAAAATAGTAAAAAAATCTACTTTTTAATTAAAAATATTACCTTATTAATAGCAGCTAAATATTATATAATAAATACATATATGTAATAATATAGAGCACTTAACTATAATTTAAAGATTTTTTCCCTGTTAAAAATGTAGATGTAATAGACCTTATCAAATGAAAAGTTTAATAACTGCATGAATTAGTTGGTCAACCTTCGTTTTTTGCCGAAAAGTAAGTTTCAAAATGGTGGTAAGCTAAGTATTTAGCCTCTGGCTTTTATTATATTGACCTGATGACAGTAAAAAAAGCTGGGAGGTAAAATTAAAATTTAATATTATATGGGGGATATTCAAATGAATTTTATTGGTACATGGATGCTGCGCTTTGCTTTTGCATGTGGTCTTATAGCTTTCCTGCTTATTGCCTTTAAAAAAGAAAGTGATGAGAATAAAAATTTAGGAATCCTAACAGGTGTGGTTTCCTGTTTTGGAGTTCTGATATCTTCACTTCTTTTACTTTTTTCACTTATAAGTGGAAACTTCTCAGTCGAATATGTATATCACAGTACAGACAAAGCACTTCCGTTAATATATAAAATTTCAGCGTTTTGGTCAGGTAGCTCGGGTTCAATGCTTTTTTGGACTTCAGTGTTTGCCGTTCTTCTTATAATAATCTATTTTAAAAATAGGTATAAGAGTTCAACTAAAACTATATTTGGTGTTTTACTGTTTGTTATGACTCTTTTTATGGTTATGGTTACCTTTATAAATAATCCATTTAAACAGGTATCAGCTCAAAGTGATGGTTTCGGACTTAACCCAGCGCTCCAAAGTATAGGTATGGTATTTCACCCACCAGTTATAATTATTGCATTTTCTTTTTTCTTCATGGCCTTTGGATATCAATTATTTGACATCAGAAAAAACACTGAAGAGCATGTAAATATTACTTGGAAATGGACAATGTGGGGATGGATACTTCTTACCTTTGGAATTGTTACCGGTGGCATTTGGGCTTATACCGAGCTTGGATGGGGAGGTTACTGGGCATGGGATCCAATAGAGAATTCATCTTTGGTTAACTGGCTATTTGCAACAACTTTTCTTCATGGTCTACGAAGCAAAGTTACTAACAATAAAAGAATGAATTTTGTTTTGATCTTTTTAACTGTTTTCACTATACTTGTCGGAACATACATTGCAAGAAGCGGTTTGTTAGAATCAGTACATGCTTATAGTAGCCGTGGTATCACTGTGGTCTTCGGTGTGGTATTACTGGTTCTTGTATTGCTTTTCATTTCTTATAATATCAAAATTAAAAAATCACATGCAAAAGACACAATAAATAATAATAATAATAATAATAATGATGAAACTACATTAAAAAAAATACTATTATATCTAATAAAGCCAAGCAATATATTTTCAACAATAAGTATTATAACAGCTGTTTTAATTTTTGGCGGTACTACTTTCCCCTTATATGGAGGGCTCTTTGTAAAGGATGTATCATCAACACCAATAAGTTTCTATGAATATGTTTTCGGAATTTACGGTATATTAGTACTTTTATTCATGGCAATCAATCCCAAATTTTCTCCCAAGAAGGCCCTTCTTATTCCGGGTTCTGCATGTGGATTAACAGTATTAGGACTCATGCTATTTCTTACTGATTATGGCATTCTAACAAAACTGTGTTTGTCTGTGTGTACAATGCTTACAGTTAATTTGATTATACAACTTGTAGTAAATTATAAAAATCATACTTCTAATATGCGACATATAGCAATTATATTACTTCATGCTTCACTGATAATAATGGCAGTTGGTTTTGCAGGTTCTTTGGGTATGCTTGTAAGCACTAATAAAACGCTGGAAAAAGGCAATACCATGGTTGTCGGAGAATATGAAATAAAATATAGAAACCTCTACTGGAAAGAGGAAACAGGTAAAACTACAGCTGTTTCAGTGATAGGAGTTACCAGTCCTAGTGAAAAATTCCAATTAAAACCTGAACTTTCTTATTATCAAAAAATGAAAACATCTCACTCTAGAGCAGTAATAAAATCAGTATTAGAAGAAGATTTGTACATAATTTTTGAAGGAATAGACGAGAAAGACAATATATCACTAAAAGTTAAAGTAGTAAAGTGGGTCAATCTTGTCTGGATAGGAAGTATATTGTTAATAGTAAGTACAATGCTGTATTATTTTTGTGAAAATAAAAAAACAAAAGAAAAATTAATATAAAAAACAAAAAAACAAAGAATTATTAGAACAGGGGGGGTTGAAAAATGACAAAGGTAACAAAACTATCTTACAAAATTATTGTTGTTATGGTAATAACAGCAATCTTCCTGGCAACACAGATTTCTGCTGTATTGTCAGGAAGTATTGATTTTGCAAAGCCGGAGTTTGACTTTGATAAAATCATTTTTACTACGCATCAGCCATATTCAGGTTATGAAAACCATATGATTGACGGAAACTTCGGATTTTTAGGGGTAAAAGGAGGTGGCTTGTATATCCTGAATAATGCTTTTTCAGGCAATCCGACTGTAACCAATGTTTTGCAAAATTCTGTCTGCAAAAACGGACGTTATGCAGGGAAAAAGCTTTCAGGAGGAGCCTTCTATTCCTTTGATCTGAGCTACGATGCAAAACAGATTGTATTTGCCTATACTGATGCGCAAAATTCATACGGTGTTTGGAATGTTAATACTACCTACCATATTTTCAAGGTGAATGTGGATGGAACAAATCTTACACAACTGACTGACGGAAGTGTAAATGATTTTGATCCTCGCTGGCTTCCAGATGGAAGGATTGTTTTCATTTCAGAAAGAAGAGGAGGATATGGGCGTTGCCATCAGCGTACAGTTCCAACCTTTAATCTTCATACAATGAATGCCGACGGTAGCAATATAAGATGTATAAGTTTTCATGAAACAAATGAATGGAGTCCGTGTGTGGATAATAACGGTATGATTGCATATACTCGTTGGGACTATGTGGACAGAGGTGCTACTCATCCTCATTCTGCATGGATAACCACTCCGGATGGACTTGATGCAAGAGCTATTACATTAAATTACCCAAACTCAGGCGCTGAATGGTGGAAAAATGTTCCTATGATGCAGAATTCATTAAGGGCAATACCAAATTCTAACAAATATGTTGCAACAGCTGCTCCACATCATGCACAAAACTATGGACCACTAATTGTTATTGACCCGGATGTCGAGGATGATGACAACCTTTCAACCATTACAAAAATTACACCTGATGTAAAATATCCAGAAACCGAAACTGGTACGACAACTGATCAAAAATACGGAACTCCATATCCGTTAAGCGAAGACTATTTCTTATGTATATATGATCCAAACGCAAATACCAATGGTGCAAACAAACGCTATGGTATATATGCAATTGATACAAAAGGAAACAAGTCCCTGCTATATAACGATCCGAATACCTCCTGCTACAGTCCGATACCACTAAAACCACGTGCTGTGCCTAATAGTATTCCTGGCTCAGCTATACCGACTGGAAAAGCTCCGGACGGAGTTGTATCTGTAATGAATATTTATGATACCCTACTCCCTTTCCCTTCCGGAACAAAGATTAAAGAACTTCGCATATGGCAGGTTTATCCAAAAACCACAATCCTAGCGAATGATCCTGTAGTAAGCTATGAAGGAACTGAAAGTTCATGGGCCGGAAGAAATACTCGAGGACTTCTAGGTAGTGTACCTGTTGAAGAAGATGGAAGTGTTTCGTTCTATTTGCCGCCCGGAAAACCTGTCTTCTTCCAAGCTGTAGACCAGGATGGAACTGCGGTTCAGACTATGAGATCAGATACATACCTCGTTCCAGGACAAACACGCTTATTATGCCAGGGCTGCCATGAACCTGCCCGCAAGGCAGCAGTTAGTCCTGAAAGTGTACCGCTTGCATTAAGAAGGACACCATCAACAATTACACCTGATCCTTCTCAAGGTTCAAGACCAATGAGTTTCCCAAGGCTTATACAGCCTATTTTAGACAAAAAATGCATCTCCTGTCATAATGGTTCGAGGGTTCCCGACCTTAGAAAGGGAAATACAGATGCCCAAACAAAATGGTTTAGCTCCTACAAAAACTTAAAGTCATATGTTGCACTATATGATGTAATGTATCAGGGTGCTAACTGGGATCATGTTTACCCAAGAACTGAACCTGGAAAGTTTGGTTCTAGAGCATCAAAACTATATCAAAAGCTGAAGACGGGACATGGTAATCTAACACAAAGTGAGCTTCACTCATTTGTAATATGGATGGATTCAGGAATTGCACCTTTCTTTGGAGACTACAAGAATATAGATGCTCAGTTAAGAGGTGAGCAGGTCGAGCCATCTCTGGATTAACTTAATTGGCATAAAATAATAATGGATGGGAGTGTTAAAAAATGAATAGGTATACAAATAGAAAATTAATTCCCATGATTCTCTGCATAGCAATAGCTATTACTATAGTGAGCTTCCTGTTTCCAGAAAGTAATATAGGCTATTCGGCTGACAATTCATATTTTTCACCTTTTGATACTGCATATTCTCCTGATGGTAGCATGATTGCAGTTTCAGATTCAACAAAAGCACAGATGGAAATACTGAATTCATCGGACGGTAAACTACAAAAGATAATACAATTGGATGGACAACCAAAAGCTCTTGCATGGGATGGAAATGAAAATATATATGTTTGTGAATACGGAGCAGGTACTGTTGCTGAAGTAAATGCAGTTACAGGGGCTGTATCAAGAAGGTTTTCCACAGGCTCTAAGCCACTTGGAGCTGCAATAGTAGATGGTAAGCTTGTAGTATCTGATTATGGCTTAAAAAAAGTATCTGTTGTTGATTTATCCTCTGGTAATATTGAAAAAAATATTACTGTGGAAGATTATCCATACTTAATGGACGGCACAGTTGACGGAAAATATGCAATAATCGGACATGCATTGCCTTCAGGGAATGCATTTGAGCCTAAATATGCTGCATCAGTTACATTTATCGACATGAGTACCTATCTTGAGGCAGCAAATATTGTACTTCCACAGGGTTCCTCAAACGTAAGAGGTGTCAAATGTTCACCTGACGGCAAGTGGGCTTATGTACTTCATACATATGGAAAAACATCGCTTCCCACTACTCAAATAACAAGAGGCTGGGTAATGACAAATGCAGTTACAATAATTGATATAGCCAATAAAAATATTTACACTACATTTTTATTGGACAGAACTATGGAAGGAGCTGCAGATCCATGGGGAATGGCAATATCCTCTGACAGTAAAACCATGTGGGTCAGTGTATCAGGAACTCATCAAGTGCTGAAAGTTAATTTGTATGGTCTTCATCAGCTTTTAAATGGTAATCTAAACGGCGAAGACAGTTCTCAAATTGATTCAAACTCTTATTATAAGATAGTGAATAGGAAGAGCGGAAAAGCGGTAGATGTACCAAACGGTAATGCAGCAAACGGCACTCAGTTGGTACAATGGGATGACAATGGCAATAACAACCAACAGTTTAAGCTAGTGGCTGGTAGCGACGGTTATTATACCATCACTAACAGAGGAACAAATAAAGCACTAGACAATGCAGGTGCTACTGGAGAAAATTCTGCTGTAGTTGAATGGGATCAGAGTTCTTCAGACAATCAGAAATGGAAAATAATTGATACAGGTGACGGCTACTACAAGCTTCAGGTAAAATCCAGCCAGAAATATATGGACGTAAGTAGTGCCTCGGTTGCTAACAATGCTGGTATAGTAACAAACAGCAGTAGCACAAGTTTGAGCCAGCAATGGAAGATATCAATGGCTGGAACCACAAATTCCGGCAATTATTC
>JAEZIB010000143.1 GCA_023416275.1 Bacillota bacterium
AACGGAAAGGTGATTTTTTTGTATAACTTCTGTCGCGCACCCGCATAGCGGGTGGTTGATTGTTTCGCATGGCTCATTTCTCTGCCGAGAAACTCACCTTATGCTCAACAGGCTAAAGCCCATAATACGAAAAAAGCAACGTACTGTCGGAAAAACATTACGTTGCTTTTTGTATGAATATCAACTCAATTACTCAACTTTTCCAGTATAAAATTTTAGTTGGTCAACTTATCAATGGGAAGTTGAGTCAATTATTAAACTTTCTATCTCTCATAATAAGTGTAGCCACGCAAGCCATTCTCATATGCTCTCATAATTACTTTTCTATCACTAGCACTAATTAGTCCTTCGCGTATAGCATTTTCTGCTTTTTCACGGAAGCTCACAATCATGTCTTTTGGATCATATTCTACATAAGTAAGAACATCCGCAACACTGTCTCCGTGTATTTCCTTTACAAGGTCATAGCTACCATCAGGATGTATTCTGACACTAACTACATTAGTATCTCCAAACAGATTGTGAAGGTCACCTAGAGTTTCCTGGTATGCTCCAACTATAAACACCCCTAGATAGTAGTCATCTCCATTTTTCATTTCATGTAGCGGCAACGTAGTTCTAACATCATGCAGATCAATAAAATGGTCTATCTTTCCATCACAGTCACAGGTAATGTCTGCGATAACTGCATTTCTCTTCGGTAATTCCAATAATCGGTGTAGTGGCATTATTGGAAATAACTGATCAATAGCCCAACTGTCGGGAATAGACTGAAACACAGAAAAATTACAATAATATATGTCCGCAATTGCACTTTCAATGTCTTCTAAATCAGGAGGAAAATTCTTTAGCTTTTGTTTTTCCTTTGCAATCTGATTAATTGTATTCCAGAAGATTTTTTCTGAAAATGCTCTCTCACGTAAATTTACTTTTCCATGCTTGAACATGTCACGGATTTCATCACGATAGTATAGTGCATCGTTATAACACTCTTGAATGTTCTTCTGTGTGATGTTTCTATTAACATCAAATAAATTTTTAATTTGCTCTGGAGTGCTTTCATCAAGATTATCAGGCAGATTGTGCTCCTCAAACCTTTCAACATCTAGAACATTAAATAGGAGTACCGAGTAATATGCCACTGTTGTACGACCCGACTCTGTAACAATAATAGGATGCTCAACTTCGCTTGAATCAAGAGTAGTCATAACAGCCTCAACTATATCAGTGCAATATTCTTCAACAGTGTAATTACGGCTATTTATATAGTTTGTATTTGAGCCATCATAGTCAACAGCAAGTCCGCCACCAAGATCCAAATAGCCCATAGGCGCACCTTCTTTAACCAACTCTGCATATACACGTGTTGCTTCTAATACAGCCGAACGGATATCTCTGATGTTGGGTATCTGAGATCCAAGATGATAGTGAAGCAGCTTAAGACATTCAAGCATATTTTCTTTTTTTAACCTATCAACTACTGAGATAACCTGAGACATATTTAAGCCAAAAATACTTCTGTCTCCGCCCGATTCAGTCCAGTGTCCGCCTGCTTTTGCAGAAAGCTTTATACGGAGTCCAATATTTGGCTTAACTCCTAAAGTTCTTGAGCGTTCCAGTACAATATCAACCTCACTAAGTGTCTCAATAACAAAGAAACACTTAAATCCCATTTTGACTGAGTAAAGACCTAAATCTATAAATTCCTCATCCTTGTAACCATTGCAAATAAGACAGGCCTCTTTATCCTTCATTAAAGATAGTGCAGCAACCAGCTCAGCCTTACTACCCACTTCAAGTCCATGATGATAGCGTTGACCAAACTTAGTTACTTCCTCAACAACTTGCTGCTGCTGATTAACCTTGATAGGGTAAACACCACGATATGCACCCTTATAATTCAGTTTACTCATAGCGTCTTTGAAGGATTCATTAAGAAGCGATATCTGTGAATCCAGCAAATTTTCGAAGCGTAACAACACAGGCATATCAAGCCCACGTTCACGAACACCCGATATTATATCCATAAGGCTGATTGCAGCCGATTCATTATCTTTATATGGATTAACCAGCACCTCTCCATTATCAGAAATGGAAAAATAGCCGTTCCCCCAATTCTTAATACCATACAGTTCCTCGGACTTTGCCTTTGTCCATCTACCTAGTACTTCTGATTTATTCATGGCTTTTCCTTTCATATATAAATAAATTTGGTAGAAATAGTAAGATTATTTTTTAATAAATAATAGATAACTGTAAATAATAATATAATCTACTAAAATCAAACGATATCATATCCTTAGCAGCGTTGTCAATACACATACAATAGCATAACATATAAAATATGTATAGCATGTTATATCTATTATTTTAGGCAAAAACCTAGAGATAAATCATCACCAATTTATTTCAATTGTTATGGAAAAAGCCATTAATAGATTCAAGCACCGATAGAGTTATATGTGAAAATATGATATTGCGTAACTTAACTTTCCCATTTAAAATTTAGGTGTTCAATTTATCAATGGGAACTTGAGTTACTTAAGTAAAATCTCTCGTAAAAATATCACTGTGTTCCAGCAGACTTTCAACGGTATCAAAGCCCAAACGGTGCAGCAAATCCATCACATAGGGATTATCTATAGGTGTAATATATGTTGCCTGATTTCCATATTGATTAACATTTTTTCTACCCTCCTCACGGTCTAAAATCGCTTTAGGACCTCCGACACAACCGCCTACACAGCCCATTCCTTCAAGAAAGTTTGCAGTAATATTACCTTCTTTAAGAGCATTAAGCATTTCTTTACACTCACGAATTCCATTTGCCTGCTGAGTACGAATGGTAATTTTACGGTTAGGATTTAGGCGCTTCAAAGTGCTTTCTACTGCCTCACTTACTCCGCCTGTTCTGGCATATATTCTTCCTGCCTTTGAGGAATGATCACGAGCATCCTCTTCCATGTTCTCAGGGTTTATGTTTGCAAATTCAAAAATATCCTGTACCTCTTGAAAGGTTAGAACATAATCAACTGCATCTGCAATATCTGGTTCTCTTGCCTCTGATTTTTTAGCTATGCAAGGCCCAATGAACACGGTAATGGAGTTAGGCTCAAGTATTTTAATTGAACGTCCGCATGCTACCATTGGCGATACAGAACCAGGAACATGAGGCATAAACTGTTTGTATATTTTACGAAGCATGGCAATCCACATTGGACAGCAACAGCTTGTCAATAGATAATCCTTTTCATTTACAATAGTGCGGTCAAACTCCAGTGCTTCCTTTAGTGTAAGAATATCCGCAAAAAGGGCAACCTCTACCATTCCTGCAAAGCCAAGACTTTTAAAGGCACTCCTGAGCTTGCCAGGTGTAACCTTATCACTGAATTGACTAATAAAAGCAGGTGCAATCATAGCATAAACAGGTCCTTTTTCGCTTTTTACAGCCTCCAAGGCAGGTATTATATCTTTGCTAGCTACAAGCTTTTGAGCCTTACAGCTGTCAATACATTCTGAACAACCGACACATAAATCCTTATTAATAATTGTATTGCCCTTTTCATCTTTCTCTATAGCATCAAATAAACATTTTACAGTACATATACTACATTTAGTATCTTCAGAGCAATCACAATCAGATATTTTCCAAACTGATGCATATTCCTTCGGGTGTAGTAAGCAATCTAATTGATGTGAATCATAGCCTTGCTCAATAGCATTTTTAACCTCTTCATTTGTTCTATTTTCAACTGCTGCCTTTGCCAATCTTCTGTAAAGCTCTTTAAATGCGTGCATTATTTAACCCCTTCGTTT
>JAEZIB010000147.1 GCA_023416275.1 Bacillota bacterium
GGTTTATCCTGAGCTTGAAACAAGAATATTTAATGACTTAGATATGATTATGAAGCTTGATGATGTAGTTCCTGTAACACAAGCCTTAGAAGGAATAGGATTCGTTCAGGGACATTTTGATGAGGAAAAACAAGAAATCATAGCAGCTTCAAGGAAAGAAAAAATGCTTCAGCAGATGGTTTCTCATGAATTACAGGAATTCCAGAAGATAAGCGACAATAAGTTCGCAAAGCTTGTACAGGTTGACATTAACCATGATGTTCTTTGGAAAGGGAATTGCCCATATAAGGTACCTACTGAAGAATTAATTGCTAGAGCCCTTCCTATTGACATTAACGGTGCTAGAGGATATATGCTTGATTACATAGACAATATTATTCAGCTTAGCTGCCATTTGTACAAAGAAGCAACACTTATGATGTGGGTTACTGACTTAAGAGATTTGAAAATTTATAAGTTCTCTGATTTACATATGTATATTAAGAAGTTCTTTGACAAAATTGATTGGGATTTACTTGTTGAAAGAATAAAGGGATACAATCTTGATAAGGTTGTTTACTACAACTTCCATTATATCGAAATGATGTTTGGTGAGCTAATCCCTGAAAAAGTACTGAATGCATTAAGACCTGAAGATCTCACTTACTTAGATGAATATGGAATAGAAAACAAGGAACCTTCAGTATGGGAATATGATTTCTTTACAAGACTATTTGAGACAGACAGAGTTTTGACTTTAGCTGAGAATCAAGTATCAGGAATGAAGAAATACTTAGATGCTAAAGCAAAATCAGATGGAGTTTTCAAACATAGAACATTAAACAACTAGAATTTGCAACGCTGTTAAATGTAATCGGTGCAATAATGCAATAAGCTTTGAGGGGAGAGGTGAGAATATGACACCTGATAGAGATACTATTCTTAAAATGCTGATTACAGCTTTAAAAAGAGATGAAAGTGAATTTGCCAATATAACAGATGATACAGACTTAAGAGAACATGGGCTTGATTCCATTACCAGCATTGAGACCATCGTTATGTTGGAGGAAGCATTTGATATTAATGTTGATGACGATGATTTATACATTGAGAATTTTAATACATTAGGAAAGATAATGATACTGCTTGACAAATGTATGAATAACTAAATGTATTCAACTGCGAAGTTTGAATAATTAATATATTTAACTCTAAGTGCAATCAAAAATACTGCCTAAAAACAGGTGGTGTTATTGATTGCACTTTTGCATAAAGCTTTGCCAAGCGGCAGTAAAAGTAGCCTATACTCTCACCAAGCTTTACCATTAGTTGAATTGTGCTTTATTATTTCCTCAATTATATTCAAACCTAAACTGTATTCAAAAACATAATTCGCCTAAAAATCCATAATGTATCGAGAGAAGGTTTTGAACCGTAGTTGATTATAGTAATAGCGCCACTTTAAAAGAAAATGTTGTATTTTACACAATAATTATTGGAATTAGTTGGCTTTAGCAAAATTAATACTATATAATAATTTTAAACGAGGTTTACTATTGCTATAATTTTTTATGAAAGTCGGTTTGGGGAGGTTAGCTTGAAAAATATGAGTGTGCAAACATGGTGCATTTTCAAGCAGCAAAAACCTACAAGTAGGTTTTTGACGGTGTGTAGAAGTCATTAAAAAATAGGCGTGGAGGTTAGTATGCAAATACTTGTTGATGCAGATGCATGTCCTGTTAAAGAAATAATTGTGAGAATTGCAAAGAAAAATAAAATTCCTGTTACAATGATAATTGACACAAGCCATGAGCTTTATGACGGTTACAGTACCATAATAACAGTAGATAAAGCAAGAGACAGCGTAGATATTAAGCTAATAAATTTATTAAAGAGAGAAGATATCGTTGTTACTCAGGATTATGGAGTAGCTGCAATGGGATTGGGAAAGGGTGCAAAAGTGCTCAATCAGAATGGATTGATTTATTCAGATAACAACATTGACAGGCTATTATTCGAAAGACATATTGGTCAAAAAGTCCGCAGAGCAGGAGGAAGAACAGGCAGTGTTAAAAAGCGTTCTAAAGAGGATGATGATAATTTTGAAAGAGCATTATTAAAGCTCATTGAAGAACATGAAGATTAAATTATTATAAGGAAGTTATATGCTATAATTGACGCAAAACGTGGGAAGTAATTTTATGGGTATATAGGATAATTAAGCATGAAAACTTAAAAAAGTTTGTGGGATTAGTGAGCTTCTCGGCTGAGTTCTATAAATTATTAATCTTAAATTAGCGTGGGAGAATAAAATAAAATGGATGAAGTTAAAATAGGTAAATATAAACACTTCAAGGGCAATGAATATAGAGTTCTATATATTGCAAAGCATAGTGAGACTTTGGAAGCGATGGTTGTATATCAGGCTCTTTATGGAGATATGAATATATGGGTTAGACCCTTATCAATGTGGAATGAATTAATTGAAAGAGATGGAATGAGCTTTAAAAGGTTTGAATTTATTGGGGAATAAGCTTCTCTACAGAGAATATCAATATAATTAGTTCATTAAATGTGTGGAGGTTAGTATGGATAATCATGCAAAAGCAATTCTTGAAAAACGTATAAATAAGGTTACTGAAAATCTTAGAAAAAACAATATGCAGGTTCATTATGTAGAAAGTAAAGCACAAGTAGTTAATAAAGTTGCAGAGCTGCTTAAGGATGGAGATACCGTTGGAGTTGGTGGCTCTCAAAGCATTTCCGAGAGTGGAGTATTTGACTTGCTGCGAAGTGGGAAATATAATTTTTTAGACAGATATAAAGAGGGCTTGTCTAGGGAAGATATAGAAGAGATATTCATTAAGTCGTTTTCGGCTGATGCTTATATTTGCAGTTCAAATGCAATAACTGAGAAGGGTGAGCTATATAATGTAGACGGCAATTCTAATAGGGTTGCAGCTATATGCTACGGTCCTAAGTCTGTAATTATAATAGCTGGATATAATAAGATAGTAAAGAATTTTGATGAGGCTGTAAAACGTGTTAAAGCAATAGCAGCACCTGCTAATTGTGGTAGGCTGAATTACAACTCTTATTGTAAAGAAAAAGGAGAATGTATGTCCTTCTTATCAGATGCATCTGATATTACAAATGGTTGCAACAGCCCTGACAGAATATGCTGTAATTATGTTTTTTCAGCGTACCAGAGAAAAAAAGACAGGATTAAGGTAATACTAGTAGGAGAAGAATTAGGTTATTAATGGAGGAAAAAATGATTGTATCATCCTTAAGAATGAAGCTTTATGCGCCTAACTGCCATTCTCTGAAGGATAAGAGAATGATAGTAAAAAGTTTGATTCATAGAACACGTAATAAGTTTAATGTATCAATTGCTGAAATAGAAGAACAGGATTATTATCAAACAATAGTAATTGGTGCAGCATGTGTTTCATCAAGCAGAGTTCAAGCAAATGCTGTTTTAGATGAGGTTTTGAGATTTGTTGAAGAAAACACAGAAGCTGAGATTACAGATTTTTTATTTGAAGACAGATAAAAAAGACAAATACCTTGTGATTAAATAATTAATTCAAGGTATTTGCCTTTTCAAGGGATAAGGGTAATTAAATGGTTTGCTAACTTGTAATATTTATTTATCTTCAGTAAAGGTAAGCTTAAGAGTTAGTGTTTTATCGCCTCTGATAACTACGGCGTCAACAGTATCGCCGGCCTTATGCAATTTCTTTACAGCATCTATGTCAGACATGGTTTTTATTTGTTTACCATCAAGCTTTACCAGTACATCACCTTTCTTTATTCCTGCGGCTTGTGCAGCTCCACCAACTGGAACTTCAACAACGTAAATGCCTACAGGGATTCCGTACATTTCAGATATATCTTGTGAAACCTCTTGTCCTGAAATACCTACTAGTGGCTTTCCTTTTACATAACCATATGTCTTCAACTGCTCAATTATTGGTTTTGCAGTATTAATTGGAATTGCAAAGCCCAAACCTTCGACACCAGATACAGATATTTTAGCTGAATTTATACCTATAACCTGTCCTTTTGAATTTAATAATGCACCACCGCTGTTACCTGGATTTATTGCTGCATCTGTCTGAATGAGATTCAAGGACATATTACCAGTGTTTAATTGTCTATTCAATGCACTTATAACTCCAGAGGTAACTGAGCCTGCAAATTCCATACCAAGTGGATTGCCTATTGCAACAGCTAAATCTCCAACTTCAACATTTGATGAATCGCCAAGCTCTGCAACTGGTAGGTTAGCAAGGTCTATCTTTATAAGAGCTAAATCATTGTCGCTGTCTCCTCCGATAAACTTGGCAGTTGCTTCACGCTTATCAGGTAGATAAACTGTCAGAGTGGTATTCTTTACATTACTATTTGGGTCAGCATATTCAACAACATGGTAGTTGGTCATAATATATCCATCTGAACTGATTATAATTCCTGAACCTTCAGCATCAGAGGTGGAAGGCATCGAAGAACCAAAGAAGTAGGAACGATTGTTGGTTTTGATTGTCATTTTAATACCTACTATTGAAGGTCCAACTTTTTTTGCTATTTCTGTTACTGTTAAATCATTCAAATTAGTTGAAGCTACTAAGTTTGTACCAGAAATATTTTTTTCTGAGGAAGCTGTTTGCAATAATTTACTATTTGATGAAATATTATTTTGCATATCGCTCAATTGCTTTGTAAAACTGGTATATAGTGCACCTCCTACAACAAAACTTGTGATAACAGAAGTAACTAGAACAAGTGACATATAGGCTAGTAAATTGTGTCTTCTTTTGTTATCAGGCTTAACAATGCTCTCCTTGTAGTTTAATTGATTTTGATACTGTTGGTTTGCACTGTTTACAAAATATGCCGTATTCTGTGGTTGACTATCCCAGTCCGTATCGCTTTGTGCTTGAGAGTACACAGTGCTATTGTCTGTTGTTTCAGTGCTTGAAATAATATCATCACTCGAAGTGTATTCCAAATTGTCAGCACCTTGTACTTGCTCAACTGAATTAATATTATCTTGTACCTGAGTGTCCGAATTATTGTTACCTTCTACTTGAGCTTCAATATTATAATTATACAGTGTCTGATTATTTAAATCTTGATTATCATGTTGCTGAGCATCTAAATTATTGTTATTCTGTAATTCAGTATTCAAGTCATCATTATTTTTATTAAACATAATATTACCTCCATTCCGAAAATATAATTTGTTTTATCTTATGCTTATATAATAAACTTTAATTATGTACAATTTACTAAGAAAGTTTTAATAAATTGTTATAAAATTTAAAACAAATTGTTAACAAAGGCAATTATTATATCCTGAGAAGTTGGTAGGAGAATATTATATGGGAAAAGAATTGGCAAAAACGTAAATGTAGAGTGCTAATTGCAATATTAAATCGAAATTTAATCCGAAGTGTAAATAATTCAAAAGTAAGATTTACCACTTATAATTTATTTATGTTAGTTTAGAGGAGTTGCTGTAAGTGTTTAAAATAATCAAATTTCATCATTCATGCAAACGGTCATTTACAAACATAAAGTCATATGGTATATCCTCACAGAAAATTTCATATAGAGACTTGCTTGCTTTTTTATCAATATCAACAAGAACATATTCTTCTAATATAGCAATAACCTTGCCGTAGCCAATAAACTTGTCATCTCTTGTAATTGCTATAAGGTCATCCTGCTTAATAAAATCTCTTTTATCACATTGAACTATCATATATTCACCTTTAACATATTTTTCTCACTTTCTATATTAATGATTATTAGATATATGAATATTTCTGAAAGGTATGAGAGTATTTATCAAGAAAGTGGCATTATTATTTATATCCTTTATTAAATACATTTATGCATTAATGAAAAAATCAGTTTAAGCCGATTATTAGTATATAAGGATATGAATGGTGCCATAGGCACAAAAATCTAAGGAGGGATTGAATATGATAACAGGAGTAAACTCTAAACCAACAGCAAATCAAAATGTGTGCACTAAAAAACAAGAAAAAACAAAAGATATACCTTGCGATGATTCTAAACAAACTGCAGTAGTGCTAGAATTGGGAAAACCATCAGAAAATACCGCAGGTGTCTACGGAAGGCCAGCTGCTACAGCAAAACCTACATCAGAAGATAAAGTGGAAAAGAAAACAACCTCAGCTAATTCGGAAGAGATTGACAGATTATGGGCTGAAGCAAACAGAGCTACACAGAACCTGAGGGATTTGGTGGAACAGTTGCTAAAAAGTCAAGGTAAAACGTTTCAAGATGTTATTTCTGGAAAAGAAGGCTTGGAAATCGATGAAGAAACTAGAGCTGCTGCTCAGCAAGCTATATCAGAGGATGGAGAATGTGGTGTACAAGCTGTAAGTGACAGAATAGTTGCATTTGCAAAAGCTATCTCTAATAATAATCCAGAAAAGTATGAAGAACTTATGAAAGCAATAGATGAAGGCTTTGCACAGGCTGAAAAAGCATTGGGTGGACAATTGCCTGAAATATGCAAAAAAACCCATGAAGAGGTTAGAAGAAAGATGGAAGAGTGGAAAGCTGGAGAAGACGGAAACAAAATGGCTGAGAAGGTTTAAATTTATACATAAAATTATTTTTATTTTGCAAAAGCCGTTCCTGATTTAAGGGAACGGCTTTTGGCTCACATATACATATATATAAGTGCTGGGGACACTATATAGCTAATTTGTTTTACGCCACTAAACTGCAGAGGTACTATAATATTTAAGGAGCATCCTACTTTTTATTCTATACGGAAAGCCTTATATTCACCTGGTTGCAGGGATATTTTAAAATAGGTATTTCCATTCAGACTTAATCCATCAAATTTTGGAGCTTTATAGCAGCTAAAGGACTCAATTTGGGATAAATGCTGACCTTCCTTGTGCACAACTATAGTGAATTCAACAGTTGCTTTTCTGAAGGATTCAACTATAAAGGTATTATTGTCATATACAAAAAGACCAATATTAGATGGTGCTTCTAAATGAACAGGCATATTAACTGATGCTGTTTCTCTGATTATGTTTAATACAGCCTCAGGATAGCTATACAAATCTCCAAAGTTATCAGGAATAGTCAAAACAAAAAGATTACCTTTGCTATATTTGTTTTGTAAGAGTACTGCATGATTATTGGAGCTATCTATTCCAACTGCCATCTGCCAGCTGTCATTTGTTTTAAAGTCAATGTGGGGCAATAAAATCTCATTTTCAGAATAATAATAATCCTTGAAAGCACAGGTTTTCATTTGTACGGCAAATTCTTTTACTTTTGACTTTTTATCAGTATAATTTATTACAGCTATATCAGAGAGCTGCTCGTTAAGCGCTCTAAGTAAGCCAGTAGTAATCATTACGGAGTTACCATCACACAAGCTCTTCTTGATTTTTTTAACGATATCTGAATCCTTTTTTGCACTTTCGGTAAGAAGAATAAATTTGCTCGCAGCAGGGTATTCTGAATATGGTTCAAGGGGTAACCCAAGCATACCAAGGTATCCGTGAATAAAATCCTCACCGTCAGAGTTGAAGGGCTTATAGCAGGAGATTCCGACAGGCTCACCGATATATCCCATAAGCTTATCCAACTGCTCAAATACAAAACCAGCAAGAGGAACGCAGATTTTGTGATCATACGCTAATAAACCCGCACAGAAAAGAGTTATTTCCTTAGCCTTAGAGAAAATGGTTGTATATAATTGCTCTACATAGGTATCTAAGTTGCAATTAAAGGAGTCAAACCATCCACCTAAATTTTTACCCGGGTTTATGTTTTCAAAATACCTCATTATAAAGTAACCGATATATCTCTGAAGAACCTGCTGCGTATATTGCGAATCACGAGTCTCTGTTCCGGTATAAAAGGAATCAAACAGATTTACTTGAGCTTCTGGCGTATAACCATTAAACTGGTGGTGATCATACCAGTTTGGATATTTTATTATCATATTTATATTTGGCTTGACTGCTTTTGCTGCGCTCATAATTTCTGAAGATACTTCTGCTAATAGCTGTGTTCTGAATTCAGCCCAGCTTTTGGTACCTTTAGCTTCAATACATGCATCACATTTGCAATTGGTAAAGTAAAAATCGTCTAAGATTATTTCATCAAAAATACTGGCTGTATACGCAACTACTTCTTTCAATTGTTTTCTTTGTTCAGGATTGCTATAGCAAAAGGAGCTAAAATCCCAAGTGTTATTTGTTTTTGGTGTTGTGGTGATAGCACCTGATACTTTGATACCCTTTTCTTTAAAAAACTCTTTGCAGAAAAGCATATTTTCTTCTGAAAGAAAAACGCCACTTCGATAGGTTTCTAGATAAACCTTCCCAATATTTATATGCTTGGAAAAGAATTCAAAGGAGGATTCAAAAGCATCATCTTCCTTAAGTTTTAATAAATCAAAGGCATTATAAAAAATGGCTGTACTAAAATTTTTGTAGGACATATATTATACCTCACTTAGCATTATAATTATTTTGTAGATTTGATAGCTGCTGGAACTATTAATATTAGTACAAATGCTCTGAATCTTGTATATTCTGTATTTCTTAACTCAATTATAGATATCATATTAAAAAATATCTCGTCAAAGGTTGCTTTATATTACTCAAATATTGCTTTTTTGAATTCTGACGGAGAACAACCTTTTACCTGCTTAAAAACTCGGTTAAAGGTCTTTATACTGTTGAAACCTGAATTAAATGAGATTTCTGATATGGAGTCAGATGTATTAATAAGCATGTTTACAGCTTTAGACACTTTGTAGTTGTTTAAGTATTGTCCGAAGGTCATACCAGTGGTATCTTTAAAAAACCGAGTAAAATGATACATACTAAAGTTGGCTGATTTTGAAACATCACATAGAGTGATTTCTTCCTTGTAGTTTTCATCTATATATTTTGTCACCTGTTCAAGAATTTCCAGCTTTTTCATTTGCTTGTTCAATTGAGCAGAGCAAAGCTTTTCATTTGGCATATAGCGAACTATACCAGCTGCGATGTCATAGAGTCTGGCACCGACAAATAAATCAAATCCTAGCTGCTTTTCCTTTTTTTCTTTATAAATATCTAATATCTGTTTTTCGAAAAAACTATGAACGGTAAACTCGGTGTTGTTTTTGTTTTTAATATATGGGATATGAGGGTCTAAGATCTTTATTCCCGTTAAAAGGTTTGAAAGCTCCTCAAATAGTGCTGGCTCAAAGATAAGAATAATTCTGTCACATTTTTGGGGCTGCATTATAAAATAGTGTACTTCTCCCATTCCTACAATAAAAATATCTCTATTATGTAAAGTGTATATAGCGTTGTTTTGACCAATTTTAAGTTCTTCGCCTAATACATATACTATTTCTATTCTTTCATGCCAGTGAGGAGGAAATTCTTGAACATCAGTATTGAATATATATATTGGAAATGGCCCGGTATTGTTTCTGTAAATTTTTTGATGATGTGCTTCCATAGTTAATATCCATCCGTATTTTGTTCAAGTGCTTTATTTTACGGCATGGAATCCAACCTCCTTTTAACCTCTATTTTATTTTTTCTAACTGTGATTTTAAACAATAACAGAATATTATGGCTTAGTGTTTATTTTAGTCTGCCCATCTTATGGGCATCTTAAGTATATACTAGCATAGAATATTTTATATATAAAGAATCATTTATGCCTGAATTCCATATTATAGTAATATAATCAACTATCACACATAAAAGTTTTTTGGCATGTACTTACTATTAAATCTGAAAGTTGAGTAGAGCTATAAACTATTTGAACACCTGATGCAGTAAAAAAAGAAACTTAATCATTAAAAATATTGCAGCATATATTTAAACCTTGCAAAGGTTACATCATGAGAAATCAATATATTTTAGTTTATAATCGTTGGGAAAGCCGTAGGAGGGACTTATTTTGTATAATGTAAATCCATTTGGAAAATCAAATAATATAAATAATTTTATAACAGGTGCAATTGGTGACGTCAACGGAGATGGTGTTCTTGATTATGTTTACCTTACTGGAAACAAGATTCAGGATAGTTCATTTATACAGGATATTACACTCAATATAAAGGATGGCAAGACAGGAGTTATACAGAACTTTAAGCTTGCATCAGATTCAGGGTATAGTCCAGCATTATTTTTGGGGGACTTCACAGGAGACAAGGTTAAGGATATACTTGTAAGCATTGCCTCTGGAGGTAGTGGTGGTATTATGTTTTATTACATGTTTACTGATATAGATAATCAAATAAGAATGATTTTTGATTATGAGGATTACAATAATAAATACAGCTACAAAGTAGAATTTGAAAACTTTTATAAGGTATCAGTAATGAATATTGAGCTTCAAACAAAATATTTAATAGATATAACCTATAAGGGTAAGGATTATTTAAATGAGATATATAAGCCAAATGGAGAATTGAAGGCCCCCATTGAAGGATGGGTTGATCCTTTAAGCGGGCTATATCCTATTGATTTTGATGGAAATGGTATATATGAACTATTAGGATATCAAAGAATATCAGGTCTGTATCATGCTGATTCCTTAGGGTATGTGCAAAGTGTTCTAAAATGGAATGGAAGGAAGTTCTATCTAATGGATCAGTATGTTGCAATATTTGGAACAGGATTTGATGGAAATGGATAAAAACTACATATAGTAGCTATACACGAAAAATACAAAAAATTATACAATTTTGCTTTTAAAATAATAGATTTTTTTTAGTATTTTTTACATATACATATATATTGAAATGTTATACAATTCATATTGTTGAAAACAATTTATTCTAGTTGGTGGATTTAATTCCACCAGCTAGTCTTAATATATTTCTTCCTGAAAATTCTATCCTTATGCTGAAGTTTGGCATAGGGATTTTTATATTTTAATTGAAAATTCACTAGACTTAACCTACAAAAGGCTTGTTTTTGCTGGATATACGGTAATGGAAAAAAATACTGCAAAAAATTAAATAAAAAATAATAATTTCTATTGACATAAATCATCTTCTTTTGTATAATGTAAAAGCACGTTACGAACGGCAAATTTTATGGCGGCGTGGCTCAGTGGCTAGAGCATTCGGTTCATACCCGACAGGTCGTAGGTTCAAATCCCACCGCCGCTACCATAATTAAGCGATAAAATTTATCGCTTTTTTACGGCCCGTTGGTCAAGCGGTTAAGACACCGCCCTTTCACGGCGATAACAGGGGTTCGATTCCCCTACGGGTCACCATTTGGGAGCTTAGCTCAGCTGGGAGAGCATCTGCCTTACAAGCAGAGGGTCATAGGTTCGAGCCCTATAGTTCCCACCAATAAAAAAAGATTGCATTTTAAATGCAATCTTTTTTTATGCATAGAATTTTTTACGTTTTTAAATTTTACTAGGGTTTGGTATTAAATAGAATAAGTTTTAAAAATTGAGTAATTGTAAATGAAAATTATTGTATAATATAATTATATTTAATCTAAGTATTGTATAAGTTAGAAAGGATAGAAGTATATGGATGGAGTTGAAAGCATAAGGGAAAGAATTTTAATTAAAATTTCTGAGAAGAAAATGTACATAGATAAAAAGCAGATTAAATACTATAGACTGGATTTGGTAGAGCGAATTACGAAAAGGCTTGCTTCATTTTATGATGAATGTAAGGAATGTGCAGATTTTATTGGCAAGCTTGAGGGTTATGTAGATACAATTGGAACTAATGCAGATAAGCAAACTAAAAGGGAATATGATAAATACTTAAATATAATTATTTCACACCTTGCTTCAAAACATAAGCTTGTTAATGAAAACTATTATATGTCGATATATATGCCAATTGGAATGATGTTTGGCATGGCATTTGGGGCGGTAGGTATTATTGGTGAATCTAGTAACATGGGAATAGGAATAAGTATAGGACTTTGTATTGGAGTAGCTTTAGGAGTAAGTCAAGATACAAAGGCAAAGAAAGATGGAAGAGTTATATAGGCATTATTATTTTATGAGTCAATACTTCTAAAACCCTTGCCAATAATCTCAGATGTATTGCTAATTGTGATAAAGGCAGAGTGGTCTACGTTTCGTATAAAGCTACGAAGCCGTATTGCCTGCCTTCTGTTTAGAACTGTACTAATTACTAACTCTTGTTTGCTAGTAAATGCGCCCTCAGCCTTATATATAGTTGCTCCTCTTTTAATATTATTTACAATATAGTTTTTAATCTCATCAGGTTTTGAACTTATTATAACCATTTGTTTTTTTACATTAAGGCCCTCTATTACAAGGTCAATCATAAAGGACTTAATAATTAGCCCTAGAACAGAATACATGCCTATTTTAATTCCAAAAACCGCACCAGCCCCTGCAGCAATTATAAAGTCTGATAATAATAAGGTTTTACCAATATCTAGCCGAGTGAATTTGCTGATTATTTTAGCTATAATATCTGTCCCGCCAGTAGATGCATTGCAGTTAAAAATTATTGCTGAACCAACAGCCGGAAATATAATAGAATAAATTAGCTCCAGCATAAGGTCACCTGTTAGTGATGCCTTAATCGGAAATGTTTTTTGAGTAAACCATACTATACCCGATAGAGTAAAGCTTGAGTAAATTGTTTTAGAACCAAAATCTCTTCCAAGGAAAAGAAATCCCACCAGCATTAAAAGAATGTTAATTATAAGCATCATTGGGCCAACGTCAATTCTTGGAAAGAAGCTGCTTATAATAATTGCCAAGCCGCTTACGCCTCCTGTTGCAAAATTATTGGGGATTTTAAATATACAAATTCCAATGCCAACCAATATCAGCCCTATATTAATCAAAAAAAAGTCTTTCATGAAATTTCTTGCATTCTTCATATATTTAATGCTCCCATTATTTGTGTGCTGTTAATATGAGTTTTTCAGCCCATAATACTTAATTAAGTGTTGTCGCAACCTTTACTAAAGTCAATTACGGTTCAAAGACTTCGCCCGATAAGCTATCGGGTTTTTAGAATATGATGCTTTTTAGCTGATGGAATTGACTTATTGTATATTAACTTTGTATTTTTATAGTTTGCACAAGTACATATTTGCTTATGCCTATGCCTTGAACTAGAATGCTTATAAAATAACTATTAGTTTGGTAAAGTAACAAAAACTTTTCGACAGGGTACTTCAAAAAACAATAATTCTGTAGTTGCTATTTTGTTTTAATCAAACCAGAAATACTTAAATTCATGTTATAGCTGTACAGCAATTTGATGATACCTGTCAAAAACATATTATTTCCCTATTCCAAATGTGACAAATAATTTTTATTGCCCGCATTATAATCATAAAGTCAATTACGGCATCAAACCCAAACTATCGTCCTATATCATCGGATATTCAGCCGATAGTAATTGACTTAAGGCAAATGAGTCTGATTCAAAGAATTCAAAGAAAATTCTATAAATGGCAATAGGTTTTATCTGCCATAATAGAGTTTTTAGGCGGTAAAATAATTAGAAAAAACAAATGATAAAGTACAGGGGGAACAATAAAGATGAAGACAGAGACACTTCCGTATAAAAATATTGGGGGCTATAATTCTGCGCAGCGTAAGAGGAACAGAGGTACAAAACTTTTGACTCTGCTTGAATATTTGAATAAGGCGAATTTTTTTATTCTACCGATGGCTTTTTTGCTGGGAAGAATCACCCTTTTTGATGGACGGATGCCATTTGGTATTGCAATATATGCGGCGACCTTAGGAATGAATATTAACAGGATATTTATTTCAATTGCAATTTTTGCTGGGATGCTTTCATCAGGTTCAGCTTATGAAAATGAACTCTTCTATAAGCTAATAACAGCTTTTATTGTAATGCTTCTAATTAATGCAATTAATATTCCGTTTAAAAAGAGTATGGGTTCTCATTTAAGAATAGGAATTATAACCTTTATAGGTGTATTAGTGCCCGAAATTTTATTTATATACTTACAGGGCTTCTATGTTTATAGCATTCTGGAGGCACTGTTAAATGCATTTATTATTTTTGCACTAGTTTTTGTCTTCAAAAATGTGATGGGAGTGCTGGAGAGTCCAACAAGGATATACAGCCTGACAAATGAAGAAACCTTGAGTATTGCCATTGCATGTGCATTGACTGTAAGCGGTTTGGGGCCTTTCTATATATATGGAGTAAGTATTCGAAATATTTTGTGCATTATAATAATACTTATTTTTAGCTATAAAGCAGGTGCAGGAAATGGAACTGCAATTGGTGTAATTGTAGGAACGCTTATAAGTATTTCTTCTGAATCATCAACTGCTATTGCCTCATTTGCCTTTTGCGGGCTTATTTCGGGAATTTTAAGAAGTATGGGCAAGGTTGGCTGTTGTTTAGGCGTATTAATGGGTGATGCAATATTGACATACGTTATTACTGGTACAATTGAGATACTCATTATATATGAAATTGTTATATCAATTACAGTCTTTTTGCTAATACCCGAAAAAGCTATGGATGTTATAGTGAGCAGATTTAATAAGAAATTATTAGCTAAAGGAGATAAAAAGGGTTACAGTGCGAGAATTAAAAATATAACAGTTGATAAATTAAACAGGTTTTCAATTGCATTTGGCGAAATGGCAAAGACCTTTGATGAGATATCTGAAACAAAGACTATTACAGAAAAACACGATATTACAGCAATATTTGATAGAGTGGCAGATAAAGTATGTAAGGATTGCAGCTTATGTACTCATTGCTGGGAACAAAACTTTTGTAACACTTATCAAATTATGTTCAAAATAGTTGAAAAGCTTGATAGCAAGGGATGGATTGAACAAGAGGACATTCCTAAATATTTTTTGGACAGATGCGAGAGAGTAGAGGAATTTGTGAAATCTGTAAATAATGTTTTTGAACTGTTTAAAGTTGATATGGTATGGAGAAATAGGGTTGGAGAAAGCAGGGGCTTAGTGTCACAACAGCTAAGGAGTATGTCAAAGGTGATTTCTAATTTGGCTAGCGAATTAAACACAGATATTGATTTTAAGGATGATATAGAAAATCAGATAATATTGGAATTATCAAAAGCAGGTATGAGAAATGTAGAGGCTATTGTATATGAAAACCGATATGGTAAATATGAAATAACCTTATCATATAAAGGCTGTGGTGGAAGAAGGAGCTGTATTGGAAACGTTGAGAAGATTGTTTCTTTGGCAGTTAACCGCAGAATGTTGAAGGATGGTAGTGAGTGTGGACTAAATTCAAAAACTAATATGTGTACAATTAAACTTGTGGAGGAAGAAACCTTCAAAGTAATTACAGGTGTAGCAAGAATGTCAAAGCATGAAAAATATGTTTCTGGAGATAACTATACTTTTATAAATACTGGCGATGGCAAGTATATTGCAGCTTTGAGCGATGGAATGGGAACAGGGCATAAGGCATGCATACAAAGTAAGGCAACAATTAATCTGATTGAGCAATTTATGGAGTCGGGTTTTGATAAAGATACAACAGTTAAACTTATTAACTCACTGCTTGTTCTTAAATCTAATGATGATTCCTTCGCAACTATTGATATATCTGTAGTGGATTTATATGAAGGGGAAGTGGAATTCGTAAAGGTAGGGGCGGCTCCTACTTTTATCAAGAGAAATGAGTTTGTTGAAGTAGTAAAGACAGCATCTTTACCGGCAGGCATTATGAGCGATGTGGAGCTAGAATTGGTACATAAGAGGGTAGACAATGGAGACTTTCTAATAATGCTTTCTGACGGGATTATTGATTCATTTCAAGCTACCCCCGATAGTATAAAGGCAGTACAAGGTATTCTACAGAACATGACAAGTAAAAATCCTCAAAAAATAGCAGATGACTTATTAGAAGAAGCACTTTGCGCTTGCAAAGATAAGAATCCTGTGGATGATATGATGGTTATGGTAGCTAAAGTGTGGAAATCTAAGTAACTTATAATTGATAATTAGTATATGTGTATAAAAATAGTAAACTTCCATAAACTACTCATAAATATTCTTGATGGAGGATACTATGTTTGATGGGAAATCTAAAAAAGTGATAGTTATTAATGACATTCATTCTAATTTATTTGAATCGGCTATATTAGTTTTAAAAGAGGAAAAAGACAGAGAGGAGAAATGCCATATTTTCAATTCAGATAAGAGAGACAATGTTAAAAATGATTTTATTCTGAAGGAGGCAGAATCAATCATTAACAACTATATAAAAGAGAATAAGAGCAAGCTTGTTCCACAAAAGAAGACAGAAAACACAAACAGTGAATTTATGAAAAATGTAATAATTAACTCAGCTTTAATAGGCAGTGTTGTAGCAGTTGCTTTTCTTTTGATAAAGCTGTTTTAGTAGAAATTTAAAGCGGCTTTATCAAATAATCTGTATTAATAATGATAACGCTCTTGATTTTAATATATTATATATATTATTATATGTTATGATATATGTATAACAATCTTAAGGAGCATATATGAAATTGAATTTTAACAAAATAATAGATTTCTTCTTACTAAAAAAGGACTTCTACTCAAAACTGAATGATAAAATTATGTGGCTTTACGTAGGTATAGTTTTTGTTGGCTTACGGGATGTATTTTTTGTTGCCTTAAACTTGAATTCAAATAATGTAGACTTTAAGAATAATTTTACATTAGATTTAAAAACTACAGGAATGTTGGTTCTAACAGCCTTGGTGGTAGGCTTTTTAGATTTAATTGCTTTTTCATATCCTGCTTTTGATACAATTAAGCATTTTAAAAACAGAAATGACAGCAAGTCCATGTCTTTGGTTGTGATATATTCCAGCCAATTGACAAAGGTTGCAAAAATGTATGCGTTAGTTAATGTTGTTGTTACACCGATACAATTATTGTGCTATTTTACTGGTAAAATGGCTGTTTCATATAACTCTGAAATACTTGTTTACATATCGTTAGTGCTTGAAATTTTGGCGTATTTTTGGTTCAATGGAGCTATTACACGTGGTTTATGTGTCCTTTTCAAGCTTCCAAACAACATCAGAGGAATCGTATTTGTACTTGTATTTATATGGAATGCATTGTTGAGCCAAGCTATTGTCTATTTGCTCAATCTGGTTTTGCTTAGATTGTAGTAAATACTTTGGAGTGATTATATTCAAAGTGCTTTTTGATGTCTAGAAATATACCGGTATCTGAATTATTTCGATGCATTGTCACAAAAAGTCTAGCTATTTTGTGCAACTATTAATGTATTATTTTCATTTTTTGTGGATTCATATAACTAATGCTGCTATGTATCCTTTCGCGGTTATACCAAGATTCTATGTGGAAAGATAACTAATTTTGATTCATTTAAATCTCTATACGTGTGCCTATATTTTTCTTTCTTCTTAAGTACAGAATAGATTAGTCGGTTGGGTTGTTTTTTTGCCCTGACCGATTTTTTTGTTTGTAGGGTAATTTTTTGTTAACTCAACTTTCCCAGTTGAGAATTGCAGGTGTTCAACTTATCAATTGAAAGTTGAGTTAGAAATAATTGCATGAATTAGTTGGTAAAAAAGCCTGCTGAATTAATACAATGATTCTAGTATCAATAAAATAACGAAGATAGTATTCATGTATACTTAAAATTGTTCAGCAAGCTCTAAGTATTTTTGCCGTAAAACCGACACGATGTCAGTTTTAGCACACTATGAACCATGGATGGTGAATGTGGAAAGGCGGCTAAAATGCTGAGAATAAACAATGCTAGTTCCTAGCAATTACCAATTCAAGCAATTAGTTCGGCAACAAACAATTGATAAGTTTGAACACCGATAGAATTTTCATGTGGGAAAGTTGATTTAGTAATTTTAATAATTGAAAATATAGTATTTCTCAACAAAAAAGGAAAAGTCAAAACAATGTTGTTAGTTGCAGGAGAATAAAAATATATGTAGAATAATTTTTTATAAGTGAGAATAATAGGATAATAAACTTAATATTTATCAATATCAATGAAGAAATAAATACTTTCCAGTAGTATATCACTAGACTTACAAAATGTAGCAAGTCTTATTATAACAAGCATACATATTTAACGAACGGTGTACTAAGTTAGTGTCTCACTTTCAAACAGAAGCTCTTTTGTAGGGCATAATCAAAATCTGATTTTCATCAGAAAAGTATTAATTTAGGAGGAGTATATTAATGAAAAGAATTAACCGACTTATCGCCTTGGGTATTTTGACAGCGCTGCTTATCTCGCCATTTCCACTATCAGTCCAAAAAGGGAATCAAGTGCTGGCACTGGACAACAATCTGGGATTGACTCCACCAATGGGATGGAACAGCTGGAACATCTTTGGAGGTGACATCAATGAGGATAAGATCAAGCAAATTGCAGATGCTATGGTTACAACAGGAATGAAGGATGTAGGCTATGAGTATGTCAATCTTGATGACAATTGGATGGCAAACCCTGCCCGTGACGTTAATGGAAATCTTATTCCAGATCACAAACGTTTCCCTAACGGTATAAAAGCTTTGGCAGATTATATTCATTCAAAAGGATTAAAGATTGGGATTTATGGTGACAGGGGAGTAACTACCTGCTGCAATATTCCTCAGAGTGGAAGCCAGGGTTATGAGGAGCAAGATGCACAAACCTTTGCTGACTGGGGAGTGGACTATTTAAAATATGATAACTGTGCTTCAGACAGTAATCTGCAAGCAGGCTACGAAAAAATGCGGGATGCTCTTTTGAAAACAGGAAGACCTATTTACTACAGCATATGCTGCTGGTATTTTGCAGGCCCATGGCTGGTAGATTGCGGTAATTCCTGGAGAACGACAGGAGATATTAGTGATAACTGGGGAAGCATTACAAAGAATATTGATGAAAACTCTAAATCCGCCTCCTATGCAGGTCCAGGTCATTGGAATGATCCGGATATGTTGGAGGTTGGTAATGGTAAAATGACAGATACAGAATACAAAGCTCATTTTAGCATGTGGTGTATGATGGCAGCTCCACTTATCGCTGGAAATGATCTTAGAAATATGACTCCTGCTACTAAAGAGATTCTTACAAACAAAGAAGTTATTGCAATTGATCAAGATGCTGCAGGAGTGCAAGGCACTAAGGTAAGTACTTCGGGAGAGCTTGAAGTGTGGTGTAAGCCTCTAGGGACAGATGGTACTACCAAGGCAGTTGCCCTCCTGAATCGAGGAGCTACTTCAGCAGATATCACTGTAAATTGGAGCGATATAGGGCTTGTCAATGGTCCTATTGCAGTTCGCGATCTTTGGGAGCATAAGGATTGCGGCACGTTTAGTACTGGGTATACAGCCAATGTTCCTTCCCATGGAGTGGTGGTATTAAAAGTAAGCTCCGCTGATACAGCTATAATGTATGGTGATGTTGATGGAAGTAAAACAATTGATGCAATAGATTATTCGTTAGTAAAGCAGTATCTGCTTGGACAGATTTCAGACTTTCCAACTTCAAAGGGCAAACTTGCTGCCGATGTTGATGGGGACGGTCAAATAACAGCACTGGATTTTGCATTAGTCAAGCAATATTTGTTGGGGGTTATTAACAAATTCCCTGCGCAGAAATAATTAATAACTCAAACTTCGTACATAAAAATCTATTGGTGTGGTGGAATTATCAATGGTTTGGTGCAAAAATAACTCGAAAGTATAGTTGGTGCTTACATGGTGCACTTTCGAGTCTCAAAAAACGCAAGCGTTTTTTCACACAACTAATTCATGCGATTTATTTCCACCTAACTTTCCATTAATTATGCTACCACACCTTATATTACTAGGTTTTAAGCAGTATATTGAACTTCCAAGTTTGAGTTATAAATAAAAAGAGTTACCGAAAAGTATGAGTTTTCTATATTGTAAACATGTGATTATTGGGCTATAATATGGTAGTGGTTTGAAATGGTAATGATTTTAAGTAGAGAGCCGTTTCCAATAGCACTGACAAAAAGTAGTATTGAGTTAGAGTGTTAAGTATATACTGTTACTGAATAATAAGCTATAAAAACCATAGTAGTTAATAAATTTTGTATATACCCATACTGGTTTCTGCATTACGCCACTTTATGGGGCTTTGGCAGTAAAGAAACGGTAGACAAAACTAAATATTTATACAATGTCTCGGTAGTCTAATGGATAAGACGGTGGATTCCGGTTCCACTGATACGGGTTCGATTCCTGTCCGGGACGCCAAACGCTTGAAATAAAAAGTTTCTGGCGTTTTTTAATGCTCAAAAATGTTAGTGAAAAATAACGAGTCCACTGATTTAGAATAATATATTTACAAGTAAGTGGACTACCTCTTTTAGAAAAATTCTGAGGAGGTGTTGAAAAATGAAATCAGTAAAAAGAATTACTACTGATTGGCAAAAAGAATTGAATGATTTTTTATTATGGAAGAAATCTCAAGGAGCAAGTCAACGAACTTTATATGACTATAATAAGCATGTCAATATTTTTTTCAAAAGGTATCCTTATGCTTTACAAGACATTGAAGTTGCTTGTATGAAGTATATGAGTGAGAGTATTAAACCAGCAACTTATAATCTTCGTAGGGCATATTTAAAGTGCTTTTGTGATTATTTGCTCGAAGATGATTTTATAAAAGTTAATCCTTTTGCAAAATTACCAAAAAGAAAAGTGAGCGATAAGATAATAGATATTCCTATAGACATTCTACAACAATTTTTATCTATACAGACAAAACTAGCTTTGTTGGGCTTAGAGACTATTGTTTGATGCTTACGCAATTAGACTGTGGTATCCGTCCAAATGAAGCTTTACAACTTAAAATATCAGATTTTGATTTTAAACATTATTGTGTTATTGTTCCTGAAAAAGTTGCTAAAACAAGACATTCAAGGACACTATCTCTCAGTATAGAGACGGTAAGAGCTATTACTAAGCTTATCAATTACCGTCCAAGCGATTGGAAAAATGATATTCCTGTTTTTTGTTCTTGTGAAGGTGAAACGCTATGTTCGGATGTAATGTCAAGACGGTTTGCTAAATATTCACAAAAATTGGATGTTTATATTACACCGTACGCAATGAGACATTGTTTTGCATTATATTACCTTCGTAATGGAGGCGGTAGTCTGCATCTTCAACGCCTGATGAGTCACGAATCTCTTGATATGTGTCGTAAGTATGCTCGCTTTACAAATCTAATTGAACAAGAGAGTACAGTGCTTAAAAAAGTTAAGGGTAAGAGAAAAGCTTCTAGTCACTCAGCTACAAATAGAGCTAATGTTCAAAAACATAAGGTTAAGCTTATAAATATTGCTGGAATAGAATATGAACTTGAAATCAATAACTCTGTTTATACTAAACTTCAAAATGAAAATAAACAAGCATACCAAAGACATATTGAGGCTTGGACTTTAAGAGGACATATTAGACACTATAAAAAGACTGGTAAAGAAGTTCTGATTAAACCATATAAAAAGGGTCATGGTAATGTATCCTAAATGAATGAGGCTTAAATATATGATGAAAGAGAGGCAAGTATGCTCTTAGAAATAAAAATATTTAAAGTCAAAAGACTTGAAAAGAACATTTTTTTGGTAATATAATGTAGGTAAATGGATGCAAATTGTACATTCATACCTAAACATTTAAATAAATGGTTCATAAAGTCTTGAATTAAATTTAAAATATCATGCTGATACTTGCAATTATTTCTTTAAATTGGTAATGTATAAATAAATATGAAGCGATATACAAATTTTACAAAGGAGATTAGTGATGAAAAATTTATGCAATAAATTTAAAAGAGGTATTAGTACATTTCTATGTGCGTCAATACTTTTTATTTGTTCTATTACTGGTGTTAATGCGCAAGCTACAGATACACAAGCAACTCAATATGCCAATAGTAAATTTATTTCGCTTCAATCATTGTCGAAAGAAACAATTGCTATGGTTGATGCGTATGTTAGTGTGGATAACGGTAAGTATGTCCTCAATTTACCAGACAGTGTTAGTGAAAAACTTACTTTTGCTGAATTAGAATTAGTAAAAGAATCAATAAACAAAGCCAATGCTTTTATAGTACTAAACAAAAACAAGGTTGAGTATAATGAAGGTGAAAAGGAATATGCTGTGACTATTTCAGATTCTGAATTAAAAATTAATTCCTCTGAATCAGCTGATCAGCAAAAAAACAGAATGTCAACGAATAGTGTTTCAAATGGGACTATACTTACTACTGGAGGGGAAACCAAAGTATTAACTCATTGGTGGGGGTTAAGTATCTTTTTGAGTTCAAGTATGGTAAGGTCTTTAGCGATTGGTGAAGTGGCTGGAATTGCAGCATTAATTGCTTTAATTCCTGGAGCGGGATGGGCTGTCGGTGGTGCTATTGCTGGAGCAATTGGAGGAGACTGGGCTGCAAGTCAAACATATTATCCTTGTGTTGTTCAGATGCAGTGGAGTGCAGTTGTTAGTCCTACATTTTTAGGTAATTACTATATACTACCTCAAATAGTAGGATGTGATTATAGTGACTATTAATTAAGAAATAGGAAAGGTAAGGGACTTTAAAATGAAAACATTTCTGAAATTTATATGCATTGCAATCTATTTTTTTATAATAATTATGGTTATGAATGCATTTTTAAGTCATCAAAAAGTTATATATTACATAATTACCATTCCATTATTAGCGGTAGGCGCGCTTGCTATTGATTATATGATTAAGAAATCTTTTAAAAATAGTAATTAAGAAGATAGTTTTCTTCAGAACCAATGATAAAAGGATATATGTATGTCGCTTACATGTTTGATACTATATAAGTTAAACTATTTATACAAAGAGACTTGCCAATCTTGGCAGGTCTTTTTATTATGGGCTTTAGCCTGTTGAGCATAAGGTGAGTTTCTCGGCAGAGAAATGAGCCATGCGAAACAATCAACCACCCGCTATGCGGGTGCGCGACAGAAGTTATACAAAAAAATCACCTTTCCGTT
>JAEZIB010000161.1 GCA_023416275.1 Bacillota bacterium
CTTATATTTTTACTGGGTGTACAGCTGCTAGACAAGAAGTTTCACCAACTCTATTGGCTAATAAGATTCACACGAATCAAGAGCCACAGGAAATAATTAATAAAGATATATTCTTAAATACAATACAAAAATACGATATTAATCTTTACAACGATCCAAGAATCGGTGAAGCATTCTCTGAAAAGGAAGTATTACTTAAACAACAATATATCGGACAGGATAATACATATCTTGTTGTTTGGAGTAATGATTTGGGGTTTACAAGTATTTTTGAAATTTTTGAAAAAAAGGATTCTTTTTGGAATCCTATTTACTACAATAAATTTGGTATGCAAATCAATGCTATTCAAATTAGAGATGATATTTTAGAAGGGAAACCGCTAATAGAAGTAACACATTACACTAAAGGAAGCCAAAAAGTTTCGCTATTATGCTTAGACTCAAAAAACATATCAATTGTATGGGAATATATAACAATAAAAGAAGATACTAATCAAGAGGATAGTTCAAAAAGAACTGAAATTATATATGAAAATAATTCCTATATAATTGTTCCTGGATATTTAAAATCATCGTGTATAAATAATAATTCACCATTGATAATTGTTCATAATAATTCTGACATATCAATATTAGAAGGTACAAAAATTCTTAAAAGTAATACTATTTCAAAGGATAATTATTTTATGTGGAGTGAGAAAGCACATCAGTTTGTTGAAACAAGAGGACCGTAGGACGGTCCTCTTGTGAGTTGCTTAGTATGAAAAATATACATGTGTTCCTATTTTAATAGGTTTTGCAGTAATTACATTATAAGTGGTACCAGTCTTATAACGGTTAGCACTTGTTACGTTAGATGATGTACATTGAGTATATGTCTTAGTAGTAGAATTATATATATAAAATGGCATTCCTGAACTAATATCATAGAAATTATAGTAGTTTATATCAAGCTGATCATAGCCCAATGGCTCCACACTATTTTCCATATGATTTGCTAGAAATAATGCATAACACCAGTTGTCAATATCTGAAGTGTAATAAACAGGATTTGTTGTACCAATATTACCATCTCTCATACAGGAAAACTGTCCTGAAGCTAACACTTGTGATTTACATGATGCTCCTGTACCTGAGTAGTTTACACGTGCACGATTCATAATTACTTCAGCTACAGCATGCATATTACTTTGACGATATGATAAGTTGGAGCACTCGGCATATATAGCACGTGCAATTGTTGAAGTATACCCTCCACTTCCACTGTTACCATATGATTTGAATTCAGAAGCATCAGCTAGTCCCGTATATCTCCAATTACTTACAGTAGACCAGCTTGGACTAGAAAGCGTTGAAAATGCCTTACAGGCATCTTGAAAAGCACTCAAGCTTAAAAATTCCGTTCCTTGATCATAGTCTAGGTAATTGTTAAAGTAGGCATTGGTGACAGCAGTTTGTGTTGCGCTAGGCATAGAACTGTAAGAAAAAGAGTATGCAAATACACTTAAACTAAGGGACATAATAGCTACAATCATGATTACTGTTGATACTAATTTTTTTCTTGATAATACTTTCATAATATCAGTCTCCTTTTTAATTTATTTATTAAAAAAGAACTGTTTTCAATAGAAAATGACAACCAAAATTAGCAATATAATACATTATTATTATTTTAACCCTCTTTAACGCTATATTAGCCAATTTGGTTATTCATAGTGAGGATTATTCACTTCGTTAAATTCATATACTGAAGTACTAATACTGTCATTAAGTTGATAAATAATGTTTCATCAACTTAGATTTTTGCCTAAATATTTTCATCACCTCTATATTGGTTATATTGCTGTAAAAAATACTCTCTATCAAGGGTGAATTTTTTTAAACATATAGTAAATCTAATGAGTAGTTCACCTCTTAAGTCTTCATTTATTACTCCATTCATGTAGCTAAGCTTATTTATGAGTGATTCAAACATTTTTAATAATTCTTCTATAGCATCTTCATCATTAGATTGTGCTTCTTCAACTAATGTTCCTATTTTTTCATACCTTTTATTACGTACTTCTTCTTTTACTAAATACAACTATAAACACCTTCCCTTGTACTGTGATGCATGTTGCAAAATCTTTTTTTTCGTCTTGTTTACTGCCTGTTTAGTTATGCCAAGTTTTTTCGATATCTCGTTTTCACTATGTAACTGTATATAGTAATTATATAAAATAAATTTTTGCTTTAAATTTAGTCCTTTAAGAAATTTATACAGTCTTTGATCTTCTATTGAATCTTCAAGTTGTAGATTTATTCTATCAAAAAATTCTATGTCTACGACTAAGTCCTCTACGTCTGAAATATATGTTTCAGTATGTTTGCTTTCATTGATAAAAAATTTCTTTCTAGTCTCTTTTAAACTTTTATTAATATAGCTTGTGAACATTACTCCCAATACATAATTAAAATACTCGCTTTCATCGATATTGTTTTTTTCTCTGAATAGTTTTTTCAAGAAATTCAAATAATTCCCCTCCTTAGTCAAAAATGTAACTCTAAATAGATAAAGAGCGATTATTATTGCATAATGTCAACCAATAAATTAAATTACTTAAAAATATTATTTATTATATATATAAATTTAAATATAAATTTAAATGAGAGTAGTAAGTTTGAGGGCACTGAAAGTCTCTCGAGTAGCAACTAATAAAGTCTTAAAAATGCCTATAATTACAACATATTCAAGGCTTTGCGGTATAAGTATAGTATCAAAAAAAGTTAGGTGATATTTTGATTCAACGACATCAATAGGAGGTTTTGGGATAGGTGGAACACATATGGGCGACTGTACTTGCAGTAGACGCTTTAATCCATATGATAATGCTTTAATGGAGCCATTTATAGAACTATAAAAGGGAACTCATGATATAGGTACAGGATAAGGAAATAAAAACAAAAAATGCTGCTACGCTTCGAGAAGTGTCAGAAGTCAGACTTTGCGTGAAAATGGATAGAGGGTTCTTGTTTAAGAATTTCTTTCAATGGCTTAACTAACAATTATGATTGGATTACAAAATGTAAAAGAAATACGACTCTCTTTTAACTCAGCAGTTCTCACTGGAATGGTAAACAAGGATATGTGTATGTCACTCCGAGAATATTGCTTGCAATTGTATAAGGCCAACTGATTGGAACAGAAAAAACCAGAGAAAGGAATTTCGATATTACATATAAGCCTCTAGTTTTATAAAATATAAAAAATTTAAAATATAGACAATAGACAATAGACAATACAAGACAAAAAGTAAAATAGTAGTTGAAATTAATTTTAAAATACATTATAATAAACAAAAATGTTAAATAATTACCAAATAACAAATATGTAGATAATTTGTTAAAAAAAATATAGTATAGAAGTATATAAAAAATGGATTGGTGTTTATATTGCTAATTAATAAAGAAAACAAAGAACTATACATAAGACTATTTAAATTGTTAAAACCATATTTCAAAAAAATTAGTATAATAGTAGTCTGCATAATTTCATCTGCTGGAATCAATATGCTTATTCCGTTGCTTAGCAAGCAGATTATGGATAAAGGACTACTAGTAGAGAATTTAAGCGTGGTAGTTAGATATTCATTACTTGTTTTTTCTATTGTTTTGCTCGAACAAGCTATCGGACTGCTTGAGACAAAATATTATTCTTATATTAACTCTGTTTTTCAATATTCGCTTACAAAAATGGCTTTCAAGCATCTTCAAAAACTCAAGATTCAATATTTTAATAATACAAATTTTTCTGAGATCATGAGCAATGTTGGAATAGATGTTGGAAATATAACTAGGATATGTGACAAAGGTACATTTATTATTTTATCGCAGATATTTAGGATTATTGGTGGATTGATAGGACTTCTGATAATTGATTGGAAGCTTACTTTTATTGTATTACTTGTTGTGCCTGTAAGATACTTTACAGTAAAGTATTTGGCAAAAAAACGAAAAGCAATGTTTAAAGAGTATATGGAGTATAGCCGTGATTTCTCATCGTGGTATGGAGATACGATAAGTGGAATAAAAGAGATAAAACTTTGGGGAATTGAAAGAATAAAAACTGGAGAGTTTATTAAAAAACAAAGAAATATTGTAAAAATTAATATAAAATTAGCGTTTATGGATAAATTTAATGAATATTCAGAGAGCATAGTGTTTCAAGGAATTAATTGTGTCTTGTATATACTTGGAGCGTATATAGCCTTTAAAAACGGACTTACAATAGGAGGATTATTTGCTTTTCTTACATATAGTGCTTATGTTATAGGACCTATCTCAGCAATATTAAATATTGGATACAACTTCTCAAATGTAATTCCTTCTGCTAAACGATTTTTTGAATTTCTTGATATGGAAACAGAGACTAATATAGACCAGAAAAACTCTATTAGACTAAATAATAAAGAGGTACATGGAAATATTAAATTCGAAAATGTAAGCTTTTCATATAAAGATGAAGAAAAAATTCTTAATAACATTAACCTTAATATAAATTCTGGAGAAAAGATTGCAATTATAGGAGCAAATGGTTCTGGAAAGAGTACGTTTATACAACTGCTATTAAGGTTTTATAAGCCACAGGAAGGAAAAATTTTAATTGATGGAATTAATATAAACAATATTAAGCTTATTGATTATAGAAGATTAATATCTGTGGTGAGTCAGGACTTATATCTTTTTAATACAACTATAGAAAATAACATATCAATTGGCACAAAGTATGATGAAGCGACAATTAGCAATGCTGCTGCGAAAAGTGGTGCGTATGATTTCATAAAAGATATGCCGTTAAAATATAAAAGTGAAGTTGGCAGAAACGGCTCAAAGCTATCTGGAGGACAGCGGCAAAAAATAGCAATGGCAAGGGCTTTTGCAAGAAAATCAAAAATTCTTATACTTGATGAGGCTACAGCAAATTATGATGCTGAGTCTGAGGCATATGTGAATCAAATACTGACTACTGATTTTAAAGACAGAACAGTTATTGTGATAAGTCATAAGCCAAATATTCTGTCGATGGTAGATAAGATTTGGAAGGTAGAAGGTGGAAGTGTTAAGGAATATAGAAACCTTACTGAATTGAAGAATAATAAGGAGCCTGTGTTGGAATTGTGTTAATTAAAATATTAGACTTTTGGATCTTTGACAAGTTCATATTTACTAATCAGCTTATTTATATATAAACTCAAGTTAAATACCAAAAACCTTTGTATTTATGGGACTTATGAGCTACAATACAGACTTGGATTTTATAGAGGATTAACTTTAAGCAAAAAAAGTGGGTGATTATAAAAGTAAAGGAATGAAAAGCTTTATGGTTATAGAATTCCTAGAACTTTTTGAAGTGAAGGGGAATTAAAATGAAAAAACAATTAAAGTTGTACTCAACAAGTAAAATTGTTGTACTTGAAACGCATAGTATCATATTTAGGAGATTTTGAGGGTATATTTTTTGGTAATTAGTAATTGATTGTTTTAAAAATTAAAATTGATTATGTGTTATTAAAACTGCTATAGTTGGGTTTGCAATGAATTCGTTTTATGGGATTATTTTGTGATGCCAATTGTACAGTAAGAGGGGGAGTGTTTTTCATTAAAAAACCCTTAAAACTCTTTTTAAATGACATATTTCAATATAACAAAAGTGAAGGGGGGGAACTAAATGAAAAAATTAATTAAAAAAGTACATAATATTACAGAAACCTTAGAAGCATATGCAGATTGCTATTGCTGGTGTGATGATTGCGATTGTTCAGCACCGTGCTACTATGGAGGAACTAGTACTCAGGTAAGTGCATATTCATCCATTTCAGGTACTAATGCTTCTAATATTTCGGGTCAAGTATGGTCAGAAAGGCATGAATAAAACTCTATTTAGTAAAACTAATATGAAAGGTGGTATGATGTAATGGTAAAACTGTATAAGAAGATGGAATCAACACTTGAAACTATTGGTGCATATGGTTGCTTCTGTGCATGTCCCCAATGTGATTGTTCAACACCATGTGACTTAGGAGGCTCTTCCATACTTAACTCAGCTCAATCATCATCAATTTATTCAAGTGAAAGTGGGAGTAAAGCTGATGCATATTCTTCTACTGGAAATGTAACCTAGCATATAAACATCCGTTGAAGAATTTTCAACGGATGTTCTTCTTAATATCAAAAAGATTTTATTATTAAAAGATATAAATGAAATAGAAAGTTAGTAATTGTATTATCAAAAAAGTATTGTAAGAAGCTAGAATTTTTAGTGTGGGATATAAATATAGAATAACGAAAGAGAGGAACAATTATGGTTTTAGGAAAACCATTTATTCATCTGTTTAAAACTCCAGGAGGTTACTATCTATTCGATGTCAATACAAATTCGATTTTAAATATTGACAGTAAAACTTATCATAGGCTTGAAGATATACTGAGTGGTAAATGTGATATTAACTGTATTGAAGAGTATGCAGATATAGCTGTATTAAGAAAAAATGGGTATCTGTTGGACAAAAAAGTTACAGAAGTAGCTCATCCAGTAAATGATTTGCTGCAATATTATCTCGAAAAAAAAGTAGAAATGGCTACACTTCAGGTAACAAGAAATTGTAATCTACGATGTTCTTATTGTACATATTCGGGCAAGTATTTTAACAGAAATCATGAGAACAAAAGTATGAGTTTTGAAATCGCAAAAAAAGGTATTGATTTTTTAATAAATCACTCTTCAGATTGTGAACAGATACATTTAGGTTTTTATGGTGGAGAACCTTTACTAGAATTTGATTTGATTAAGCGGTGCATAGAATACGCACAGGAAAAGTCAGAAGGTAAAAAAATAACTTTTGGTGCTACTACAAATGGAACACTTCTTAATGAGGAAATTATTGACTATTTTGTTGAGCATGATTTAAGCCTTACAGTAAGTCTTGACGGTAATAAGGAGGCACATGATAAAAATAGAAAATTCGCAGTAAATGGAAAGGGAAGCTTCGACATTATTATAAAAAATCTAGAAATGATAAAATTAAAATATCCGGAATATATAAAAAATGTTTTGATTAGTATAGTTATGGATAGCGAAAATGATTTTGGTTGTATAACTGATTTCTTTTCAAGTTGTGATATTATTGAAGATTCTTTATTACGTTCAACATATGTTAGTGATAACTACATGAAAGACTCATATAAAATAGAGGAAAAATTTAATATAATGAGAAATTATGAATATTTTAAAATGTATTTATCAAAAATTAAAAGATTAAGTGAAAATAGTGTTTCTAAACTTGTTTCAAGTGAATATCAAATGTTGAAAGGGAAAATGCATGATCACTGGAATAGAACAAAAAACTTAGGTGATAAATGTCATCCTGGTGGTCCATGTATAGCAGGTACTCAAAGACTATTCATAAACGTTAATGGAGATATGTTTCCTTGTGAAAGAGTTAGTGAGACATCAGATGTTATGAAAATTGGAAACATTGATGATGGATTTGATCTGAATAAAGTTAGGGATATTGTGAACATTGGTCAAATAAGTGCCGAGAACTGTAAAAAATGCTGGGCTTTTATGCACTGCCAGCTATGTGCTGCTTCAGCAGATGATTTAACTAAATTTTCTACAACTAAGAAAACTTCTGCATGTGCTAATGTAAGAAGATATATTGAGGAACAATTTAAAAATTATTGTGTATTACGTGAATTAGGTCATGATTTCGGTGAAAATAGTATTCCTATTTTAGATTTCTTAACAACTTAGTTGTTTGCCCAAAATTAGATTTTGGAGAAAGGAAAGTATATGGATAATAAAGAAAGATTAATGGTATATCCATTTGACAGTCAGGCAAGTCCCATTTTAAGACATGAAAGACTTATGGATAACTACGAAATTGTATCAGTTATATCTCCGAATGGATGGGGATTTTGTGATAGGGATGCAGGTTATGTAGATAGTGGAAATGATATTGGAATAGACGTATGTAGTTCATTTGATGAATTAATTGATTCAGTTGATACTGTCCTTTTTATGGAGTCATTTAAAAAATTAGATATACAAAAACTAGTTTTACCCAAGATACAAAAAGTTGCAGAAAAGGGCAAAAACATTATTTGTACTTTAAATTTAGAGGAAGTGTTCTATAAAGAAGTAGAGAAAATTTGTAAAGATAAAGGGAGTTATATTAAATACTATAATCCTTTAAGACAAGTTAGAATAAATACGGATACATATGAGTCTGTTAATAGTATTTATGATATTAAGACTCCAGTTGTATTTGTACTTGGTGTTGCAGAAAAAGTACATAAATTTGAAATACAACTATCATTACGTAATTACCTCATTGAGTCTGGATATAAGGTTTCTCAAGTAGGATCTAGGCATTACTGTGAAATGTTTGGGTTTCACTCATTTCCTAGTTTTATGTATAGTGAAGGTATAACAGAAACAAAAAAAATAAAATTATTTAATAATTTTATTAAACAAATAGAAACAGAAGAGCATCCAGATGTTATAATTATTGGTATTCCAGGTGGACTTATGCCTTTTAATAAGCATTTTTCAAATAACTTTGGAATTTTTGCCTACGAGGTCTCTCAAGCAGTATTCCCAGATGTTGCAATATTCAGTACTTTATATGAAAACTATACTCCAGAGTATTTTGAAAAGATATTATTATCTGTCAGATACAGACTAGGTTATGATGTAGATATTTTTAATCTGTCAAATAATAAATTTGACTGGAAAAAATCTACTTTTTTGAAAAATATGGAGTATATCACTATTAATTCGGGTTTTATTGATGAAAAAAAACAAAATCTTAGTACAGTAGGTAAGCCTGTATATAATATACTGAATAATACAGATGCAGTCCAATTGGCTAATAAGGTAGTCAATATACTGTCAAGTAATTGTAATGTTATCACGACATAAAATTTATTATGTGAAACATGCAATAAGAAAAATTCATTTGCTAACCGACGTTCCGTAGAACACAATAACATTAGCGATGTGGAAATCTTGAAAAACGACTCGACCCATCTGGAAAAATGCTATATGTACCTACATGTATGTGGAGTGAGGTTTCATTCCCTCAATGTGCACACCACCGCCTAAGACAATGATATTAAAACTTATGCTGCCAATATTACCGGAAGCCATACTTAGCAAAAAAAGATTTAAGCATCTGCCATTGAGAAATATTCGGCAACCTATATTGTCAGCAAATGTCTAATGGGCTATGTTTTTGCATGAGTCGGAGCAAGAATCAGCCAAACCACTGCTCACTTTCAGCATCAAGTTTGCGCTGGCTGCGAACTGCGGTATAAATGCTATAACAAAACTTAAGAGAAGGACAATGTGGTTCGTATTCCTGTAAAAGCTCAAAAAGGTAAAGAACGAATAGGCATGAAAGTTGGTTACAAAAATCTACAGCACGTGGTAAAGTTAAAAGCAGAATGATTTGCGTTATTATGGATACAGGACAAAATATTAAGAGATTTCAAAATTTTTACAGGCAGGATACAGGGATAAAATACAAATTTATAATTATATAGCACTCTTGTACCGATTTTGTGACATAGGAGTGGAATAGGAAAAAATATTCTTACATGAGCCCAAATGGGTATTTGGAGTGAATTGTAAAATTTTCCTTGTGTTTTCTAAAAAATTTTTGTGAAGTTACCAAGGTTCAAGTTGTCATAAGTATTATTTTATTGCAGTACAATCAAATTACATCAAATGTACCAAAAGGAGTGGACTAAAAAATGAAAAAGATAGAGATTGAAGAAAAACTCAAAAAATTACTGTTAAAAAGATTTAGTTTGAATTTTGATGATATTGAAAATAATTTAATGGAAGAACACTTGTTAGGACATATTATTCAACTTTCCCCTAGGGATTTACTTTATATTTTTGTTGATGTTGAAGAAGAGTTTCATATTCAAATCCCTGAATATGAAATAAGTGAAGGTAATTTCAATACTTTTAGTGGTATAGTTAAAACTATTGAAAACCAAATTGCTATATAAAGTATTTTTATAAGAAATAGCAAGAGAGGAATATGAAAAGGTTGAAAAAGTACATCAAGGCAAAAAACTAAAAAAAAGCACATAAAAATAGACCTGCAAGTAAGACAATTTTTAATACTATTTAGTTCGTGTGAGGGTTAGCTATAATACCTAAATTAAAATCGATATAATTAAAAGTTGCTGTCATACACCTGTATTCATAATATATAGCTAACCACAACTTATTAGTATCGGGAATGATTAACTAACACTAGTATAATAAAGAATGGCTCTAGGTAAGCACCTTTATCATTACATTTTGTGCCTTGAAGCGAAAGGAATGGATAACAAATATGAAAAGATTATTGAGTTTATTTTTGGCAATGTTATTTCTGGCTTCTTGTTCTAATTTATCAAATGATGACACTGAGCTGTCAAATAAATTAAGTATTGATTCAAAATCATCATTAAGCATTTATCATATGGATTATGATTTACAGATTAAAGATGCAATAAGCCTGTTTAATAGTTCAAATAGCGGGGTTACTGTTTTGCCAACAGAATTTACAGACATAGAAGAATATAGGAAGAAAATTGCTACAGAAACTCTTGCAGGTGAAGGACCGGATATTTTCTTAGGATATAATGCTTTTACATCTATAAGGAAAGTTATTTCAGCAGGTGCTTTTTATGACTTAAACGAATTAATATCAAAAGATAAGGACTTTATAATTTCTGAATATAATAAGAATATATTGGATTGCGGTATATTCGATGGAAAAAGATATATTTTTCCAATAGAATATAACTGTAATGGCTTTTATACAGCAAAGAATTTTCTAGAACAAAATAATATCGCTATTGATGATTCTAATTGGACATGGAAGGAATTTACCAATATTGCAAAAGAATTTGCAAAAAAGAATCAGGGAAAAGACAAATATTTGGTAGGTTGGAATTTTGGATTTAAAGCACTTATGACTAACTGTGGCATATCTTTTATTGATTATGATAATAAGGAAGTGAAGTTTAATTCTTTAGAATTTATTGAATTGTTACAATGTTATAAAGATATGTACCCTGCAATTTGTACAAATGAGATACTCTCAAGAAAAAAAGCAGACCCATTCCAACTTCTTAATGATGGAACGATTTTGCTTATATATGATGTATTTGAACCACATCGTGTCTATCAAAGAAACGCGATTATAAAGAATTCAATGAATTTAGAACCACAAATAGTATCAATGCCTACATATAAGCCAGGAAGTGATATATTAGCCAGGCTAAGTAATTTTGCAGCAATAAATAGTAACTGTAAGAATAAGGAACAAGCTTTTAAATTTTTAAAGATATTTCTTTCTAAAGATACTAGACGGGCAGGATTTAATTTAGGGATACCAACAAACAATAATATTTTTAGAGATGAATTAGAGGTATATCTAAAATCTGATTTAAGTAATATGAATAAAATAAGTTTTGGTAAATATACAACTGAGCCTATTAATATATCTCAGGAAATCTTTGATAAAATTAACGATATTGTTGAGAAAACAAAAGGGATAGAAATAATAGATGAAAATGTATATGATATAATTAGCGGTGAACTTCCAGAACTACTGAGTGAGAAAAAATCTGCTGAGCAGGTAGCTAAAGAAATAAATGATAAGGTAAAAATATATATAAATGAATAACTACTACCCCCAAATCACTATCATCGACGATGGCATAAACCAAAACCTCTATGACACAGGTGAGCTCAAACATAACATACAAATAACACCTGAACTACATATACATGAAAGGGTCGGATATGACCCTTTTTTGCCATCCCACGGAACAACATGTGCTGCAATAATCAAAAAATATGCTCCGGAAGCTGTTCTGTCAAGTGTAAAGATACTAAATGATGACTCACGTAAGGGAATGAAAACTCAGCTAATTAGAGCTTTGGAGTGGTGTGTAGAGAATAACATACGACTTATAAATCTAAGCCTTGGAACTATTGACTATAAAGATTTTATCGAAGTTGAAAAAGCCGTAAAATATGCTTGGGAAAATGGTGTCATAATAGTGGCTGCTTGCAATAATAGAAATGTCTTCACTTGCCCAGCATCCCTTGAAAATGTTATTGGGGTAAAGTGTGATACAAGTGGAAAACTTAATGGAACAGAATATATTTATAATTCATTTCCTCCAGACGGAATAGATATTACTGCATGTGGGATTCATGATTTAGTGAAATATAGTGGTGAAAGTAAGGTTACTTCTTCATGTAATAGTTTCGCTGCGCCTGACGTTACTGCTTTAGTATATAACATTATAAAAAATAATCCAAATATGGGTTTATATGAATTAAAAGAAGTATTAAAACAAAATTCAGCTGATTCTAAACATATGGAAGGTAGCTCATATATAACAAATAAATCCCTAAAAAATAAAAATTATAACATTTATATTAATAACAGTATAGAAATACCTATTATAGAGGTATATAATAATTATGGTAATAAAATAATTGGGTTTTACAAAAACTTGACTGAGAAATTCAGAGTAGATGGCTATAATGCGATATGTATTTGCACTGAAGAAGCTGATAAGGATCTGTGCAATGGTTTGATTTCAATTTATAGCCATTTAAATGATGGGAAAATGTCTTTTGATAATATTTTTTTTGTTAAAAGAATTAAATTGATATGTAGTATTTACGACCCTGATATTATCATTGTACCAATAGATATGACAGATGATAATAGATATGTACAATTGAAAGATGTAGAAAGCGATTTAGAAGCCGATATCAAAATTAATATATATGAAAACCTAGACATAGAAGTAATGAGCACAAATGAAAATGATGAGAATAATGAGAACTATCAAACAAAGAAATTTAATAAAAGTAAAGCCTTTACTTCAGATGCCAAACAAATAGATGACATATATAATTATATACTAAATCTATTTGAAACAAACAAAGAAAGAACTGATACATATGAAACTTAAAACAAAACAATCAATAGCAGGCTTCACTTTTGCACTTCCTAGTTTATCGGGGTTTGCACTGTTTTTTGTAATACCTTTTGTTATAAGCCTGTACTACTGCTTTACTGAAGGAGTAGGGGGAGCAAAGTTTGTCGGGCTGAAGAACTTTAATGACCTTTTGCACAGTGGCTCTTTTCTGCTGGCAGCAAAAAATACCCTTATATTTAATGTCATAAGTGTTCCATTAATAATGGCACTTTCACTTGTTTTCGCAATTCTGTTAAACAGACAAATAAAGGGGTTATCCTTTTTTAGAAGTGCATTTATATTGCCCATGGTAATACCTGCGGCATCTGTTATACTTGTTTGGAATATTATCTTCAGCCAATATGGGGTGCTGAACAATATTCTTAATAATTTTGGCATTTCTGGAGATGTGGATTGGATTAGGAGCGATTGGTCCATGTGGATTTTGGTGCTGCTGTACGTATGGAAAAACTGTGGCTACAATGTAATACTGCTTTTGGCAGGCTTAAATAATATCCCCAAAGAGTATTATGAAGCGGCACACATAGATGGGGCTAGGTCAATTGACTGCTTTTTAAAGATTACAGTTCCTTTCCTGATTCCCACAGGTTTTTTTGTATTTATGATATCTATTGTAAACTCCTTCAAGGTCTTTAGAGAAGCTTACTTGTTAGCAGGAAGCTATCCTTCACTAAAAATATATATGCTTCAGCACTTTATGAATAATAATTTTATGAATCTATCTTATCAAAGGCTTACTACTGCAGCTTTTCTCATGGCAATATTAGTGGCTTTGCTGGTAATGGTGCTTTATAAAGTAGAAGGCAAATTCGGAAGGGGTGTTTAAATGAGTAATACCGAAAATATTTTTAATACAGTTAAGCCTGAAAACAGTCAGAATAAGCGTTTAAACACATTAAATAAGCCTGTTAGGGTAATAAGTAAAAAGAAACGAATCACATTTAAAGGTATTATAAAATATATGGTGCTTATATGCATTGCTGTGGCTCTTTTGTTTCCTGTAATATACATGGTTACAAATTCCTTTATGTCAAACAGCGAAGTGCTGAGAAATTACAGTGTTATTAGCAGCGGAGGTACAGATAGCGCAGTAAGTGATGAAGTAGTTGAACACTCGTATATTAATTTTACACTAATTCCAGATACGGTCAGCTTCATGCAGTATTATAATGTACTTCTCAGAAAGCCAAAATTTTTGTTAATGTTTTGGAATTCTGTATTTCTCACTGTACCTATAGTTGTGGGACAAATAATTGTAGCAACCCTTGCGGCCTATGCTTTCAGTAAGCTCAAATTTCCATTCAGTGATAAAATTTTCTTTATATATATTATAGTTATGATGATGCCCTTTCAGGTAACACTTGTTCCCAATTATATAGTTCTAAAAAATCTCAACTTGATGGGCAGCTATTGGTCTATTATATTGCCTGGTACCTTTGCTACCTTTGGGGTGTTTCTGCTGAGACAGTTTATGATATATATACCTGACGAATACTGTGAAGCGGCAAAAATAGATGGAGCTGGATATTTAAAATCTTTTTTTAGAATTATACTTCCACAGTGCAAGGGAGCTTTAGCATCGCTGGCAATTCTGGTTTTCATTGATAATTGGAATATGGTAGAGCAACCATTGATATTTCTTGAGAATGAAACAATGCATCCCCTCTCAATATTTCTTTCAAGAATAAATGAGCAGGAAATAGGAATTGCCTTTGCATGCGGAATGTTGTATATGATTCCTACACTTTTGGTGTTCCTATATGGTGAGAATTATTTTATAGAGGGAATTGAGATGTCAGGAGTGAAATAGTTAGTTTTTAAAGTTACTCACATGAGTATTAGTTAAATAAAGTTTTGCAAGTACAGCAAATAGCAGTTGATTGGGTTAGAGAAAATAGTGATATAACGGTTAATACATGAGTGGGTTTTAAAAAGTAAATTACTAAACTTTCCAAGTTAAAAATTGTAGGTATGTGAGACTTATCAAATGAAAAGTTAAATAATTGCATTAAGTAGTTGCAAAAAAGCTTGGGCAATGGATACAGGGACTTTAGTGTTAATGAAATGATGACGGTAGTATACATGTATGTTCTATTAATAACTGATTTCTCGCAATTATTTCGGCAACAAACCATTGATAGGTTTGAACACCGATAGACTTTTTATGTGGGAAAGGTGACTAATTTCACTACATAAGATTTCAAAATAAATATACTATGAATAATGCAATTTAGCAGTTAATTCAGGAGGACACAAAAATGGAAGTTATACAAACAGAGGCTCAAACCAATAAAAAGAAAAAACTAGTAAGAAATGCAGCAATAATATTTATAACTATTGTTATCTTGCTGACATTTTTCTCAAAAACAATAAATAACTTTTTGCTCCCTGAGATTGAGAGTACAAGTCCAAGAGCAGGAACACTTACCAAGGAAATTACTGCCCAGGGAGAGGTTGTTCCATTAAATACTGAAACCATAAATGCATATGGGAGTTGGAAAATAACAGACGTTAAAGTGAAGGAAGGTTCAGAGGTAAAAAAGGGCGATATACTTGCTGCCATAGATGTAAGCGGCATGAAGCTGGAAATTAAAAAAAAGGAACTGGATTTACTCAAAATGGAAAATGCGCTGAAACTATATCAGAATGGTACGCTGGCTATTGACCTTGAACAGTATAAGGATGAGGTGCACTTGGCTCAAAATGAAGTAGATAAAGCACAAAAGAAGCTAGATGAGCAGAAAAATTTATTTTCCTTTGATGCAGTGCCTCTTGAAAGTGTTAATGAGGCAGAGGAACAGCTAGATACAGCTAAAAGAGAGTATGAACAGAAACAGAAACTACTGAAACAAAAACAAGATGAAATCAAAAAAAACGGTGAAGACTACCAAACCATTATTGAAGAAAAACAGGCGGAGCTTGAGGTTTGCCGAATTGAACTGGAAACCATAAAGAAGAATTCTCCTCAAGGAGGAACAATAAAGTCACCTGTGGATGGTTTTATTAAGAGCGTATCCATAGAAAAAGGGCTTGTTGCAAATAGTGGGCAGACGTTATTCGAGATTATTAAAAGTGAAGCTGGCACTTATATTAAGTGGACACTTGATAGTAAGAGCGCTGGTGAGGTCGACAAAAGAGCAACAGTCATGTTTTCTATAGCGGAGCCTGAAAAGCTGGAGCTTAACGGGGCTATTAAGGAAAAGAAATATTTGCTAAATGAAGGAACCTACCAGTATATTGCTGAAGTAAAAAAAGAGGGGCTAAATTTAGAAATAGGACAAAAGGTTGATGTACTTGTAAAAAAATCAAGTACACCTTATCCAATGCTTGTACCAAATAGCAGTGTCACAAAAGAAGGCGGAAAGGCCTGCGTTTATGTGTTAAAGACAAAGGACGGCATAATGGGCGAAGAAAATTATGTACAAAAGGTAGAAGTTACGGTGGATGAGGCGGATGACTTCAACAGTGCATTATCAGGTGGAGGTATTACTGAGGATGATAAAATAGTAACCTTTAGCAGCAAACCACTATCTGACAAAATACAGGTTAAATTGAGGTGAGACAATTGGATATTATAAAGCTTCAGAAATATTCTTTTAATAAATTAATTATTCTAATGTCATCACTCTTTTTTCTGGTTATAAGTATAAACAGTATTTCTTTAAATATCAGTAATACTTATAAAAATGACTATGCAAGCAGGATTGAAATAAATCTTAAGAGTAGTTATGTTAACGGGGAAAATTTGATAACAACCGAAAATGTTGAAGACTTAGCGATGTCATTTCCAAATGGTAGTATATCATATATGACTCAGTCTGATTCAATTATTGAAGCAAATCATGCTATCTTCCCTATAAAGGCTGTATTGTCGGCAGAAAACGTTGATAAATTTCTGGGACTTTACATACTCAGAGGATGCTTTATTAACAGTGAGCAATACCAATATGGCAATAAGGTGGCAGTTATAAGTGATACATTGGCATATAAGCTTTTCACATCTCACAATGTTATCGGTAATGAAATATATATTTCTAGTGTAAAATACAAAATAATAGGATTGTACAAAAGCAAGGATTCAATACTTTCGGTGCTTGCTTCTGACGGAATTGAAAGAGTCTATATTCCTTTCAACAGTATGTCAAATAATGCTTCTAAACTCCTCAATACTATTTTTGTAAAAGATGATAGTTTACGAGAAAAGCCATTTAGAATTCATACTATGGAGGGAACGCTAAAAGAGCGCCTAAGAGTAGAACCCAATATGTACAGAATAAACGACTTTTATGACAGTTCAATTTACACATCACAGCCTTTATTATTATTTATATTTATGGTGGGAGTTTTATTGATATGTCAGGTAATAAAATATTTTATTAAGTATTTGAAATTCGGATTTTTAAACCTAAAAGGCGGATTAAGAAGCAATTATTTAATTGGAATTTTGATTAAATGGAAGCTGAGAATACCTCTTTATATTATTGGAGCAACACTTATACTGCTTTTATTAGGAGCAATATGTTGGAATATAACCTTTAAAGGTGTTATACCTGCAGAGTATATTCCGGTTGATAATATATTTGACTTTAAGTTTTATGCAAATAGGATAAGAGAAGCAATTAATAGTTCAAATAGCAATTTTGGGTATATACCCACACAGCTTGAGTTCATTTTAAGATATACCCTTATGGTTATTTATATTTCAATGTTGTTTTTGATTTTAAATTTTATTGCTGTGTTGTCTGCCATAAAGCTTGATAAACTTGTTTCTGGAACTATAACGAAGCAAATAATATCATTGGCTGCTTCGGCTGTTATTGGTTTAGCTATATCTTTTATCATTTGCTTTTTATGTGGGATTAATTTTACTATTCCAGTAAAAGAAATGATAATTCTAATTATGTTTTTAGCTGTGAAGCTTATAAATGAAAATAATATTGATGCTTTATCTGATAAGCTCTATGTAAGAATTAATGGCTAAGCAACGCCGACTTTATTTTCGTTTTAATTTAATGCGTTGTGCTAGTTATTTTATGAACCTTGCAGGTAAATTTAAAGTACTGTCTTACTGGTACTTCCGTACAAACTTATCTAAAGGATTACTTCCAATATATTTGTGAATTAGTATTGGTTCATCGTAGTTAATTATACCGCCGCATACATTCAGCATCCATGCTTCATTGTTACGCTAAAACCTACATCGTGCAGGGTTTTCGGTAAAATCAACTATTCTTCACCCACAAATTCAAACAAATATCTTTAACCAAGTATCCCATTTATCTAAGTTATACTCGCGTATAAGTAATAAGCTATAAGTAGTTTACTTCTAAATTCAGTTCAAAATAAATTAGCACAACGAGTTAATTTAACTGGGAAAAGTTAAGTTAAACTTTGTATTTTTTCCGAAATAATACCCAAAATAATAACGAACAATAAATTATTGAAGCTGTTGCAAAACCACAATTTCTATATACCGATGACTTATTGCAAGAAATAGTATGCAGTAGCAATATATATTGCACGGGAGTACTATTTAAGCAGTTTAATTCTGATATATATTATTTCTTGTTTTGCAACAGCCACAAATTCTTTTGATGAGAAAAGGGAGGAATTATCTATGGAAAAAAATAAGCAGCAGCCTGACCAAAGAAAAGCAAGAGCAGAGGCAAGTAATGGGAAAATCCCAAATCCAGGTCAGAATTCAAATACAGATAGCAACAAGAAACAAAAAGGCAAAGATAAATAATATATTTGAATAAAGTCAATTATAATTTGCTTAGTATCCGATGATATAGGACGAAGGTTTTGGAATTGTAAATAACTTTAGTAAAGTGAGCTCTAATTTGATAAATAGCGAGTTAGGGCTCATCTGGCAAATTAAGACACAAAAGTTGAATTAATTACATTTAATTGTAGCATATGGTTAATAGTGATTGACGAAATATGGCTAAAAGCATATAATTACAGGTATAAAATGCATTAGGACTGCTATTTTTATAGGCATAGATAAGGCGGTCTTTTGTGCATTGTCTTTAGTTTTTGGATTATATGATATGCTATATTATGTGTTGTCAAGGGGGAAAATGTAATTATGTTTAAGAAGTGGATTAGTTTAATCTTGATAGTAATTATGTCAATATCTATTTTGGGTACAGGTTGTTCTGATGACAAAGCTTCAAAAGACGGAAAAGTTGACACTGCTGAAAATACTTCAAATGCCTCAGACAATTCTGAGAAGACTCTTAGTATTTGTTATTTCTCGCCACTAGATACTTATTATACAACAATTTTGCAAAATTTTTATCGTATTCATGGCGATATAAAGATTAAAGAAAAAGTATTAACCGTAGATGGTTTTGACTCCTTTCAGCAAACATTTCAGGCTGAACTTGCTGCTGGTCAAGGAGCGGACATTATAACACTTCCTACTTGGGGCTTGCCAAATAACTACAAGCTAATGCAAAACGAGCTGCTGTGTGATTTAAATCCTTTAATTTCTAAAGATAATGAGTTCAAAATTGAAAATTATAATGAGAATATTATGAATTCTGGTGTTTATAACGGAAAAAGATATTTTATCCCTGTGGATTACTGTTTTAGCTATTTTTATACATATCAAGAAGTATTGGGAGACTATAAATTAGATACAGCTAAATGGACGTGGGATGATCTAGTAAGGGTTGCTAGAGAATACTCTGAAAACGGAAAGGGTAAAGGTAAATATTTCTTTGATTCTAAATTTAATTTCTTTGATTTAGCATATTCAGATAATAACTCTTATGTAGATTATAAAAACAAAACTTCAAACTTTAATTCTGAAAGATTTATAAAGTTATTACAAACATATAAAGAGCTTCTTCCATATGTGTGTCCGTTTGAAGAAGAAAATCAAGTGCTTAGTTATGAAGATAGATTAAAATTAAGTGTGCTTCACACAGAAAATTATACAGGTGTAGTAAAAAATACTACAGGTAGTGCTAAAGTGTTTAATCAGGATGCTATTTATATACCTTACCCTACGTATGATGGAAATAAGAGTATTAATGCTTTTGCAACAAATATTGTAGCCATAACCTCGAAATGTAAGTATAAGGAAGAAGCGTTTGATTACATAAAGATAATGCTGTCAAAAACTATGCAAAACGATGAAGTTTTAAATGCTCCTGTAATGAATTCTGTGTTTGAAGAACACAGTAAGCTATTTAAATCTAAAACTGAAGCAAAGAATTCTATTACAGATATATTTGAAAAAATCAGCAGTTGCACTCTTGGTGATGGAAGCGTGGATGAGATAATCAAGGCTGAACTTCCGGATTTTGAAAGTGGCAAAAAAACTGCAGAGCAGACAGCACAGGCTATAGACGAAAAAGTTAAGGATTTTTTGACTAAGTAAAACGTTGATACAGCCTTTGGGCAAAAAGATATTAAAAATAGTTTTGTAAAAAATAAGAACCGAAGATCTAGATAAATACTAGATTTTCGGTTTTTGCTTAATCAAAATGTTGGACTAAAAGGTAATTCGAACATAGTTAAATTACCAAAACTATTTGGTTCTGATTATGCTTCTAAAGTAAATTATATTTTTATCTGGATCATAGAAACTCATATTTTTAGCTCCCCAAGGGCGTAGTTTAGGTTTTTCTATAATTTCAATACCTAGCCCAATTAGTCTATTGTATTCTTCATCAACATCATCAACAGTAAAAGCTAAACATATATTCTGGTTAACGTTATTTTTATACGTACCATCATTATAAATTGTTAGCATAGTTTCTTCAGAAATTATTGTTTGATGTATATTATCATTGCTTCCATTATCAACACCAAACAAAAGCTTATAAAAATCAGCCAATTTTAAAACATCATTTGTCAATAATCCTACTTCACCTATTTTCATAATAACCTCCCACACCCCATTTGGGCACAAAAAATATTGTAGAGACATCAGTGGAGAATCTCTGCTACACAGAGGTACGCTAGTAATTTTAGAAAGTTGTATCAAAGTTTTTTTAACTAGCCTCCCACGCCCCCTAGTTAGGCACAAAAAATATTGTAGAGACTTCAGTGGAAAATCTCTGCTACACAGAGGTACGCTAGTAATTATAGAAAGTTGTATCAAAGTTTTTTTAACTAGCCTCCAACGCCACCCAGTTAGTCGCAAAATTATGTTGAAACTATCAGTGCAAAATCGCCAAGTGCTAGATTTTTTATCAAATTGAACTATGCCAACATGAAGTCAAACTTCTATATAAGGATACTAATGTAAAATTTACAGATTTGTATAAAATTAAACTTCCTCAGCCACAATGACTGAGGAAGCTATGTAATAATCTTTAATTCCTTAACAATTTAAGTATACTACACTTTAGGTTTATTTTCTAGTAGTAAGAATGAATTTATTTTATGAAAAAATTACGTAAGGATAGTAAACATCATTAGAATGACACATTATGGTTAACCCGCATATACTGAATTATAGGATGACTTAAATTGATAGAAAATTTGTAAAACCATATGGGATACATAACTATTAAAATAGGTCAATAAAACAGAAAGCGGAGAGTGATTTTTTTGAGAATACATGTTGTTAAACCGGGAGAAAGCATATATTTAATTGCACAGCAGTATAAGGTTTCTCCTCAAAAAATTATTTCAGACAATGAACTTGAAAACCCTGAACAGCTTGTTATTGGGCAAACACTTGTAATACTTGAGGGTACTCGAAGCCATAAGGTTGCTTCCGGCGAGACCTTATATTCTATTTCAAGGGATTATAAATTAACTGTGGAGGAGTTGCTTAATGCAAACCCCCAAATAACGAATCCATCAATGATTTTTGTTGGGCAAATTATCACTATTCCTCCTAGAACAATAAATTTTGGAGCCATAGAAGTTAATGGATATGCATTTCCTAATATAGATATGGAGGTTCTCAGAAAAACTCTTCCATCTTTAACATACCTCAGTATATTTAGTTATCAGGTAAAGCCTGATGGATCATTAATTACTATTCAAGATACTCCACTGATAGATGCCGCGAGAGCTGCAGGTGTTGCCCCGCTAATGGTAATAACCAATATTAAAGCAGGAGGCAGTTTTGATAGTGATTTAGCGCATACTATACTAACTGATACTGCCGTTCAGAATAATCTGATACAAAATATAACAAAAACATTAAAAGATAAGTCTTACTATGGTCTTGATATAGATTTTGAGTATATATATGCTTATGATAGAGAGAATTACAATAGTTTTCTCAGAAAAATTACCTCAGTTCTAAGACCTTTAGGCTACACTGTGACTACTGCTGTTGCTCCTAAAATATCAGCAGACCAGCCGGGAGTTCTCTATCAGGGACATGATTATCCAATACATGGAGCACTTGTTGACCATGTAATTATAATGACATACGAATGGGGATTTACTTACGGGCCGCCTATGGCTGTAGCTCCATTAAACCAAGTCAGAAGAGTAATTAATTATGCAGTAACTGCAATACCACGTAACAAGATATTCATGGGAATACCTAATTATGGATATGATTGGACTTTGCCATATAGGCCAGGTACAGCTGCTAGAGCACTATCTAATCCTGGCGCAGTTCAGCTAGCATATAAAGTGGGTGCAAATATACAATATGACCCTGTAGCTCAGTCTTCATTTTTCAAATATTATGATGCATCGGGGAAACAGCATGAGGTGTGGTTTGAGGATGCAAGAAGCATATTGGCAAAATTAGAGTTGGTAAATGAATATAGACTCGGAGGCATTAGTTATTGGACGATAGGAAGGTATTTCCCACAGAATTGGCTAGTTTTAAATTCTGTTTATAAGGTAAAAAAGGTTTAAATTAACGAATCAACTTTTGCACATAAAATTTTATCAGTGTGGGACGCTTATAAATTGTTCATTCTCAGTGTTTTATGTCATTGCTAAAGTTGATTTGGTAATTATTCTTTTATTCCTTAAAAATGTGATATTTCAGGTATAAAAGTACTACTTATTTTGATATAAATAGTACTTGAATAAATATAGTAATTGCTACAACGTTTGATATTACAAATCTCCAAAAAATATATCCAACTGCGATGTTGAGAAAATAATTAAAAGGGTGCGGCAAAATATTATAAATACAGTATATTAAGTAATAATTAACAGATAATATTATTGTAGTTAAATTTTTAGCAGCATCCTTGTTTTATACTAATTTGTACTTGAATGTATCTTTTCTTGTTTATAACAAAATAGTATTACAAATAAATTACGTTTATATGCTTGATAATAATACTATTTGTGATAAAATAGTCCTGTTAAATTTTCTAATTGTAAAGCTTGCTCTTGATTTATCTGCTAGATTTATCTACTTAATTCCAATTGAATAGATTTTTTAATGGATAATATTACAGTGCAAGAGATTAATTTAGGAGGAGAAATATGAATTTTTTAGAAAAAAAATTTCAACTCAGGCAGCATGGTACAAATGTTAAAACAGAAGTAATTGCTGGTGCAACAACATTCTTTACCATGGCGTACATCATTTTCTTAAATCCATCTATTTTGGGACAAGCTAAAATGCCTGTAGGTGGTGTTTATGTTGCAACAATCCTTGCAGCAGTAATAGGTACTTTGATTATGGGGTTAGTTGCAAATGTTCCTTATGCGCAGGCTCCAGGTATGGGTCTGAATGCATTTTTTACATTTACTGTTGTTATGGGACTAGGGTATAGTTGGCAGCAAGCATTAGCAATGGTATTTATTTGCGGTATTATAAACATTCTTATTACAGTAACTCAAGTAAGAAAAATGATTATCAAAGCAATTCCTGAATCACTTCAATTAGCTATTGGCGGCGGTATTGGACTTTTTATCGCATACATAGGCTTTAAAAGTGCTGGTTTCCTCAAGTTTACAACTGAAGGAACAGCTCATGCACCTTTATTATCTATGTTTGGTACAGAGCCTGATGCTATAACTGTTGTAGCAGATGGTGCAAAAGTTGTACCTGCTTTTGTTAATTTTGCAGCACCTGCAGCACAGCTGGCATTGATTGGACTTGTTATAACTGCAGTTTTGATGCTGCTAAAGGTTAAGGGCTCAATCCTTATTGGTATAGTAGCAACTACATTGCTTGGTATACCTATGGGTGTTACTAACCTATCTACATCCACACCTTACAATGTTTCAGATATTACTCAAACAGCATTCCAGCTTGATTTTGCAGGTCTTTTCACAGACCCCAAGATGATTCCTATCGTTCTTGTAACTATATTGTCCTTCACTCTATCGGACACGTTTGATACAATTGGAACATTTATCGGAACTGGTAGAAAGAGCGGTATATTTAATGATAAGGATGAAGCAGAACTATTCGCAGGAAAAGGCTTCAAATCAAAAATGGACAAGGCGCTATTTGCCGATGCAACAGCAACTTCTATTGGTGCGCTTTTAGGAACATCAAACACAACAACTTATATTGAGAGTGCAGCAGGTATTGGTGTGGGAGGTAAAACTGGTCTTACCTCTGTAGTAACAGCTATTCTTTTTGCTGCTTGTCTTTTATTTGCACCTGTAGCAGGAGTTGTTCCAGCTGCAGCAACTGCTCCGGCGCTAATTATTGTAGGTATTTTAATGATGAGCTCTTTTGCCAAAATCAGATGGGAAGATTTTGAAGAGGCTCTTTCAGCATTCTTTACTGCAGTAGTTATGACATATGCTTACAGTATTTCAAGCGGTATATCTGCTGGATTTATTTTCTATGTAATAGTTAAAATATGTAAGGGCAAGGCTAAAGAAGTGCATCCGATTATGTATATAGTAACAGCTTTATTTATAATTAATTATATAGTTGGCGCAGTAATGAAACTATAAAACCTTCTAGCATTATATGCACTTTGTTAAGTTTAGCTGCAAAGTAGTCTGTAAACTAAGCAGGACTTGCTTAACAGGTAGGAATTATGAAATGATTTGAAATCTTTAAAGTATAATAACATTAAATAACTGAGGCTGACTCAATAGAGTCAGCCTTTAAAATTTTTCTACGAAATAGTATTATACCATACTAAAAAAATAATCATCTATGCTTGCCATTAAGTCCTTTGCAATTTTATTAACTACATTAAAATCCATAGCATCTATGTAAATATTTTCAAGATCATCATGTAGTAATTTTGCATTAGCAAGCTGTGCTATTCCGTTGTTTACAGTTAACTTATAACGATTAATTATAGAGGCCAACTCATCTTTATAATTTTCATCAGTTCCTGGGTTGATGGCTAAAGCATATACGTCAATTATTTCATCGGAATCTCTATCTGGGAAGTATTCGTGGGGCGCAGTACTGTCGAAAATAGCAATGTCTAGCTCTCTAACAATAACCATATCAAGGCTGTTGGGATCAAAGCCGCAGTGGTATACTTCTACATCAAAGCCTTTTTCTTCTGCAGCCTGGGCCATTTTTCTGAGCATGGTGGATTTTCCTGAACCAGGACGGCCTTTAATGAAATATCTTTTTCCAATGCATTCAGTCAAATTCATTACAAAGTCAACAGAACCTTTTGGTGTAGCACCACCAAAGAATCGGTTTTTAACACTGCCTTGTTTTTCGGAATTTTTATCATTAAAAAATTTCGAAATTAAAGAATCTGTAATGATATTTAACTTATTGAAATCAATATTATCGATATAAATTTTTTCCCACTCGTCATGTATCTTCAAACCGTTTCTAAAATATTCATAGGCATTAGTATAACAGGAGGTTATTTTGTTTTTGATATCTAAAATTTTATTTTTTTGTAGTTCAAGCTTTTTACTGTTCCAGGCTGCTCCAAGATTTACATAATCTTCGATAGCCCCAGGTGCTTTTGGTTCAATAATATGGGGTGCTGTACCATCAACGACACCAATGCTAAGAGCTGGTATTATCACTCCGTCAATAGAGTTGTTATCAGAAGCACAGTGTATGTATTCTATATCGAAACCTCTTTTGTGCCATTCGCTGCCTATGTTTTTCATAAGAGTTGATTTGCCTGTCCCAGGTCCGCCTTTTAGAATATACAATTTATCAAGTTTCTTGATATTGTCATCGAAAAAGCTAATAAAACCACGGGCTGAATTGGCACATGCGTAATAGTTAATAATTTTTGCAGACAAAAGGATTCCACCTTCCTAAATATTTGTTCATTATATAGTTTATGCGATAAAAATGATTATGATAACAAATCAACACCTTTAGTTGTGTGCCTCTACGCTAATGGCTTATAGATGCAGATAAATAGTACTGAACCACTCTATGACAAATACGATATATCCCTTTAAATAAATAAAAAATAATTCCTGTGTTTTATTTATAGTTAAATAGTGGCATACATAAATCAAGCTTGTTTATTGTATACAAAAACATACATGCAACTTCTGAGCGCAAAAATGTCTTTTTTTACAAAGGTCACGTTTGTTGTATATAATAAAGTACAATACAAAACCGGTACAAGTTGCTTAAATATAAACAATGCAGAGATTTGTTTTAAAAGTATATTTGTGTACAAATATAAGTACATGAAGCATCGAGAACAATAACTTGCAGAATTTATTAAAAAAATTAATAAATAATATTAAAAGAGATGTTGAAATTTATGGTTTTGTATGGTAACATTGTTAGTGAAAAAATTAACTAAATTTATTGCTTACATAAATTGCTGAATAGTACAGTGATAATCACAAATACTACTCATTGATAGCAGTATATTTATATAAATTGAAGGGAGAATTATAATGACTACAAACGTAAAATTGCAAGCGTGGGTTAAAGAAGTGGCTGACATGTGTCAACCAGATCAGATTTATTGGTGTGATGGTTCTCAAGAAGAATACGATCGCCTTATGAAGGAAATGGTTGATGCAGGAATGGCAGAACCATTAAATCCAGAAAAACGTCCAGGATGTTTTTCATTTAACAGTGATCCATCCGATGTTGCTCGTGTTGAAGACAGAACATACATTGCTTCAAAGACTAAAGATCAAGCAGGACCAACAAACAACTGGATTAACCCAGATGAATTAAAAGAAACTATGAAGGGTTTATACAAAGGTTGTATGAAGGGTAGAACAATGTACGTTATACCTTTCTCAATGGGACCTATTGGTTCAGACATAGCAAAAATTGGTGTTGAATTAACTGATAGTGCATACGTTGTTTGTAACATGCGTATTATGACTCGTATTGGTACAAAAGTATTAGAAACACTCGGAAATGGAGAATTCGTTCCATGTTTACATTCAGTAGGAGCTCCTTTAGCTGATGGTCAGAAAGATTCAAAATGGCCATGCGCTCCAATTGAAAAGAAATACATCAGCCACTTCCCAGAAGAAAGAACTATATGGTCATATGGTTCAGGATACGGCGGAAATGCTTTATTAGGTAAAAAATGTTTTGCTCTTCGTATAGCATCAGCTATAGCTCGTGATGAGGGATGGTTAGCTGAACATATGCTTATTCTTAAATTAACAAGTCCTAAGGGTGATGTTAAATATATCTGTGGTGCTTTCCCAAGTGCTTGTGGAAAAACTAACCTTGCTATGCTTGTTCCAACAGTTCCAGGTTGGAAAGTTGAAACTATTGGTGATGATATAGCGTGGATGAAGTATGGTAAAGATGGCAGATTGTATGCTATCAACCCAGAAGCAGGTTTCTTCGGAGTTGCTCCTGGTACTTCAATGGACTCAAATCCAAATGCAATGCGCAGTATTGAAAAGAATACTATATTCACAAATGTTGGTATTACTGACGACAAAGATATATGGTGGGAAGGTATGGGAGTAGATGCTCCTGATCATCTCATTGACTGGAAAAACAACGATTGGACTCCAGCTTCAGGAACTCCTGCTGCTCATCCAAATGCTCGTTTTACAGCACCAGCTGAACAGTGTCCTGTTATAGCTCCTGAGTGGGAAGATCCTGCTGGAGTTCCTATATCAGCTATATTGATAGGTGGACGTCGTCCTAGCACTATTCCTTTGGTACATGAAAGCTTTGATTGGAAGCATGGTGTATTCATGGGTTCAATAATGGGTTCAGAAATAACTGCTGCTGCTATCTCTGACAAGATTGGTCAAGTTCGTCGTGATCCATTCGCAATGTTACCATTTATCGGCTACAATGTAGGTGATTATTTACAGCACTGGTTAGATGTTGGAGCTGCTTCAACTGAAGACAAATTACCAAAAATATTCTATGTAAACTGGTTCCGTAAGGATAAAGATGGTAAGTGGTTATGGCCAGGTTACGGTGAAAACAGCCGTGTTCTTAAGTGGATATGTGAAAGAGTTGCAGGAGAAGGCGAAGCTGTTAAGACTCCTATCGGTTACATGCCAACTGAAAATGCTATTGATACTGCTGGTCTTGATGTATCAGCTGACGATATGGCAGAGCTTCTCAAAGTTAACAAAGAAGAATGGCTACAGGAAGTTGAGTCAATTAAAGCTCACTATGATAAATTAGGCTGTATGCCACAAGAATTAAAGGATCAGCTTGCAGCTCTTGAAGCTAGATTGAAAGCATAATTAAAGTTAATATAATTCTTTAAGTAGGAGCTGTCGTAGAACTATTTATTAGTTTTATGGCAGTTCCTTTTATGTTGATAACTTAGAGTCTAATAATACTATTTCGTATTTAACAACATTTGCGTAATACGTCCTGTCGTCGCAGATGCGGCTATTTAAAATGTGATACCAATTTTTAAATGAAGATAGTTTAAAGTACAAAGGAAAATATTGAGTTGACTATACAAAATGTATTGACAAAAAAATACTTCGAGAGTAGAATGAATATATACTTCGATACAAGAACTAATGAAGGGAAATTATATGGTAAATAAGAAGGCATTTGATTTTGAGTCAATTATTTTTGACTATATTGATAAATTTAGATTTTTGCTTTCTCCAGACCAATGGAGTGCAGCCTTCTTAGACTATTCAAAAAATGAGATATTGTCACTTCTATTTCTTTATAGGAATAGTGAGTCAAATATGACTGAAATTGCAGAATATATTAATGCTCCATTAAACACGGCTACTGGTGTAATTAGTAGGCTTGAAAAGAAGTCAATGGTAGAAAGAAAAAGAAATAGTGAAGATAGAAGAATTGTAAATATTATTTTAACAGAGACTGCTGAAGAGTTTATTGCTAAAGAAAAAAATGTAATTCAATATTATTTTCAAGAAATATATAAAGAATTAACCGAGGAAGAAAAAACTGCTGTGTTAAGTGTAATTAGTAAAATATTGGCTGTATTTAAAAATGAGAAGAATACAAAGGAATTTAAAGATACAACCAATAAGAAGGTCAGGAGAATAACTATAGAATAGTAGCAAAAATGGTTTGTAACAATATAGGAAATTAATTAAATCTGGATAAATAAAATTGCAGAAAGAGGATATTATACAGTGAAGGCATTAATAACAGGAGCTAGTTCGGGAATAGGGCGAGATATTTCTATAATATTAAGTAAAAAAGGATATGACTTGATTCTAGTAGCACGAAGAATGGAAAAGCTTGAAGAACTCAAGCGTACATTATCAACTGAGGTTCGGACAATTAGCCTAGATTTGTCAAAAGAAGAAGCTTGTTTTGCACTTTATGAGCAAGTTAAGAATGAGGATATAGGTATTTTAGTAAACAATGCTGGTTTCGGAATTTTTGGGGAATTTGACAAAATAGATATTCATGATGAACTGAGATTGATTAACACAAATATTAAGGCGGTTGATATTTTAACAAAGCTATTTCTGAAAGATTTTAAAAGAAAAAATTCTGGTTATATTTTAAATGTTGCTTCATCTGCGGCTTTCTTGCCAGGACCCTTACTGTCAAGCTATTACGCATCAAAGGCATATGTACTTAGGCTAACACAGGCTATTTATGAAGAGCTTCGCAGAGAAGGAAGCAAAGTATATGTGGGTTCACTATGTCCTGGACCTGTTGATACTGAATTTAATGAAACAGCAAATGTTAAAATGGGACTAAAGGGGCTGTCAAGTCAATACGTTGCAGACTACGCAATAAAGCAGATGTTTAATAGAAAACTAACTATTATTCCTGGTGCGACAATGAAGTTTGCAGCACTTTTTGAAAAATTTGTTCCAGAAAAATTATTGCTTAAAATAGCATACCACATGCAAAAGAAAAAGGAAGGCTAGCACTAGCTATGCAAATAGTAATAAAAAATGCATTCAAGATAAATTTTAAAAAAGAGAGTATCTATATTTTTTTGAACAAATACTTCGGTAAAAGAACTATTCGTTTTTAGAATTATAATGAGGCGAGAAATGTTCCTCACTTCTATAAGTGGTGGGTACCGCTATGGCTTTCAGGTGGTTAGTTTCAGTATTTTATGTTCCCAAATGGGGAGTGGAGGTTATCAGCTAGAAAAATATTTTGAACAGGGTGCATTTTCAAGCTCCAAAAACCACAAGTGGTTTTTGTTAATATGGATACAATCAAATATATTATGCATACGCAAAAAGAAAATTATAATGGATATTTTAATTAAAATTTTATGCCGAATGGGACGTGGAGGTTTATATGGGAAGAATCATCATTTTTACAGGAAAAGGTGGCGTAGGCAAAACAAGTACTGCTGCTGCACATGCAGTTAAAGCTGCAAAGGAAGGAATTAAAACATTGATAGTGAGCACAGATATGGCACATAATTTAGCCGATATTTTTATGCAGACTATTAAGCGTGAGCCTTGTGAAATTATTAAAAATTTAGATGCAGTTGAAATAGACTCAAATTATGAAATGGAAAGACATTATGGGAAAATATCTGAAGCCTTTGGGAAAATGCTTTCCTTTAAAAAGGATGAGGATAATGAAACAATGGAGGATATAGTAATTTTTCCTGGGTTAGAGGAGTTGTTCTCATTGCTTAAGATAAAGGAATTGTATGACCAAAATATTTACGATTTAATTATTGTTGACTGTGCTCCTACGGGTGAAACTATTTCTTTGTTAAAATTTCCGGAGTTATTGTCATGGTATATGGAAAAGTTGTTTCCTGTTGGGAAAGTTGCTCTTAAGATACTTAGGCCTATCGGAAAAGCTGCTTTTAAGCTAGATATGCCAGATGATAAGGCGCTTAATGATATTGAAAAGCTATTTGTAAAGCTTGGTAGCTTGCAAAGTCTTCTAAAGGATAGAGACGTATGCAGTATAAGACTTGTTACAATACCAGAAAAGATGGTAGTTGAGGAAACCAAAAGAAATTATATGTATTTGAATCTATATAACTTTAATGTAGATGGGATATATATTAATAGAATAATACCTAAAGAAATTGATAATAGCTTTTTTGATGAGTGGAAGCATATTCAGAAGAAATACATTGATGAAATTGACTCAGTATTTTCAAATATACCAATGTTTAGGATAAAGTGGTATGAGGTTGATATAAATGGAATTGAAGGGTTAGAGAAAATTATAGAGGATTCATTGCAGGAGGAAGCTATATTTAAGGTGTTAAAAACAACAGTTAATGAAATATATAAAAAATTAGATAATGGTTATCAACTAGATGTTTACTTACCTTTTACTGATAAAAAGGATTTTGAACTATTTGAATCAGGGTCAGATATCATTATAAAAATAGGGAATTTTAAGAGAAATATTCCTATACCTAATGTTATTAAAAAATATTCTTTAGTTCAAGCAAAATTGAATGAGGAAGTACTAAGTATTCGTTTTGAAAAGTTAGACTAATTTTGTAATTTGAAGTTTCGCAGATAGTTTCACTATAATTTTATGCCTTAATTGGGCGTGGGAGATTAATATGAATAAAGAGTTTATAAAAAAAATGATAAAGGCTGAAAAACTAAAATATGAGGCTATAAAGGAAATAATGCCACACAGTCTTAGGGATAGGGTAGAGTATTTTGAAAGAGATTGCTTTAATTTAATAAGCGATGTTGCTTTAGAATTGATAAAAGAGAATGTAAGAGAAAAAGAGCAAGCTGACAAGAAAGATGCTAAGAAGGTTAGTGTGGATTTTTCTTAAATAACTCAACTTTCCCACACATAAAAGCTATCTGTGTTCAAACTTATCAATGGTTTATTGCCGAAATAGTTGCTCGAATTAGTAATGGTTAGGCTCAGTATTTTAGCCGCCGCACACATTCACCATCCATGGTTCATAGTGCGCTTAAACCGACATCGTGTCGGTTTTTCGGCAAAAATGCTTCGACTCAACAACTAATTCATGCAATTATTTCTAACCCAACTCTCCATTGATAAGTTGAACACCTATAATTAATCTGGGAAAGTTGAGTTAAATAAAATATTTGTTTACGTGAAATTTAATAAATAGCAGAAAGCATGTATGGTAGATAAAAAATAAAAGGGGTCATAGATATGAGAATAATATTATATACGGGAAAAGGTGGAGTGGGTAAAACAAGCATTGCTGCAGCTACAGCTTGTAAAATAGCTGGTGAAGGTAAGAAAGTTCTTGTTGTAAGTACAGATCAAGCTCATAGCTTAGGTGATTCTTTCGATAGAAAGTTGTCACATGAACCGATAGAAGTAAACAATAATCTTTATGCGATGGAAATAGATTCATTTGTGGAGAATGAAAAGGTATGGGGAAATTTAAAGAGTTATATTGAAAAGCTTATGATGCTCAAGGCTGAAAAGAACATAGAAAATGAAGAATTACTTGTATTTCCTGGTTTTGAAGAACTGCTATCACTGATAAAGATTAAGGAAATTTATGATGAAGGGAAATATGAAGTTCTAATAGTGGACTGTGCTCCTACAGGTGAAACTATGTCATTGCTTAAGTTTCCAGATTTGTTTAAATACTGGATGGATAGATTCTTCCCTATGAAAAAGAAGGGAACTAAGCTTGTAAAACCGATAGTTGAAGCTACTTTAAAAATACCGCTACCTAATGATGAGACCTTTGATGATTTTGAAAAGTTATATGATAAGATTGATGAGCTTCATCAGCTTATGCTTAATAAGGATATAGTTAGTATAAGAATAGTAACCACACCTGAAAAGATAGTAGTGAAGGAGGCGAAAAGAAGTTTTTCATTTCTTCATTTGTTTGATTATAATGTGGATTCAATTATTATAAATAGGATTTTTCCTACTGCTTCTTTAGATGGTTACTTTGAAAAGTGGGCATTTATTCAAAAGGATAGTATTACAGATATATATGAAAGTTTTAAAGGAATTCCTATTTTTAAGCTAGAGCTTTTAAATAGTGAACTAAGAAAATATGAAAAGCTCGAAGATGTTGGTAAGAAAATTTATGGAGAAATAAGCCCTGATTCTATTTTATTTCAAGACAAAATATTTGAAGTCGAAAAAGCAGAAGTTGGGTATAATTTTGAAATACGTATGCCTTTTGTTGATAAAAATGAATTACAGCTTACACAAAAAGGTGATGAGATAGTAATATCAATAAAAAATGAGAGAAGATGCTTTGTGTTGCCGCCAAAGCTTTGTTCTAAAGAAATTTCAGGTGCAAAATATAAAGAGGGTAAGTTAATTATTAATTTTCAGTGATCATAAAATAAGCAAAGGTAATTACTATTTTTAAAGGGTGTTTTTGCGCATTACTTCATAAAAGTGCTTTGGGGTCATTCCGTATTGAGCTTTAAAGGCCCTGAAAAAGTTAGAATAATCCCCAAAGCCACATTGTTCATAAACAGAAATAATTGGTAATCCATTTAGAATAAGATATTTAGCTTGAATTAATTTTTTCTGAACAATATATTTATGCAATGTTGTACCTGAGTACTTTTTAAATTCCCGTAAAAGATGGTACTTGCTTAAATAAAATTGCTCCGAAAGTTTATCAATTGTGATTTCTTCATCTATATGGTTATTTATATAAAGGATAATTTCATCTATCAAATTATTTGTTTTAATGTCTACGTCAAGCTTATTGTTATTATTGTAAAGAAGCATGTTCATATTGACTAAAAGCTCAATAATATATGCCTTATAAAGTAGGTCACTTCCTATACCTTGATAATTTTCAAATGCAATGATTTTTTGCAGAATTGACTTAATATTTTGCTGCATTTCAAAGCTTACTCTTACTACTGCTTCTTTATTAGGGTCTTCAAAGCATTTAGCAAGATTAGTCTCATCTGTAGATAAGTTCTTTAAAAATGATTTGTTTATCCAAAGTACAATTCTTTCATAAGGGACTTTATGGCTATTAATAATTGCCTGATGCAGTTCTGTGGAATTGATGAGGATAATATCTCCTGGTTTTAGGGAATAGGTTTTTCCTTCCGTCAAATAGGTTACATCTCCAGATATGAAGAAATAACATTCAAAAAAATCGTGGTGGTGAAGGTTTACATGCTCAATATATGTATCTGAATAATGAAATATCTCGTAGTCCTTAGAAAGCATATACTGTCGAGTCTGATAGCTATGATGCTTCTTTTTCATTTATAGGCGGCCTTCTTTCTGCATGTTATGACGAAAAAATGGAATTATAATATAGAACTTACTAAGTTAATTAGGTCTGATACCCCTGTCTTTAAAGTCTAGCTACAAAATAATTTTTTCATACTGTTCGGGAACATTTTATCACAGCAATTTTTGCAAGTCAAATAGCAATATGAACAATATTAGATTAACTAAATTATTAGTATACTTTATATTAAGTAGTTCTTATTTTTATTATTCTTGTTAAGCTGGAGGTATTACATTGCTGGATGATTATTTTATACTAAGTGGCAAAAATTCCAGGGCAATATATGACAAATTTGCAAAAAATGCTCCTGTTTATGACTTTCATTGTCATCTTTCTGCAAAAGATATTTATGAAGATAAACAATTTGAGGATATAGCATCTCTATGGCTTGGATACGACCATTATAAATGGAGAGCAATGAGATATGCAGGGGTGCCTGAAGAATTCATTACAGGTAATCAAGATGGATTAGCAAAGTTTAAAAGGTGGGCAAAGACTTGTGAAAGACTAATAGGAAGTCCTCTTTACCACTGGGCTAATATGGAGCTTAAAGCTTATTTTGGAGTTAATAAGTTTTTAAAAGAAAGCAATGCAGAGAGCTTATTTGATTTTTGCAATGATAAGATTAAGTCAGATAAATTATCTCCTGTGAAAATGATAGAAAATTCAAAGGTTAAGTTGATTTGCACAACAGATGATCCAACTGATAGCCTTGAATATCATAGACTAATAAAAACAGAAGGTATAAATACCTTCAAAGTTCTTCCAACATTTAGACCTGATAAGGCATTGGATATTTTAAAGGGAGATTTTACTGAATATATAGAAAGGCTGTCAAAAAGCAGCAAGCTAAAAATTGAGACATATGAAGATATGCTAAATGCTTTAAAGAATAGAATTCAATATTTTAAGCAAATAGGTTGTCTATTGTCGGACCATTCCTTGGAAAGCATGTCTTACTATAGTACAAATGCTGCAGAGGTCGAAAATATATTCTCTAGTAGACTCCAAGGTAAAAAAATATCAATTGAAGAGGCAGAGAAATATAGAGTATTTACTCTTAAATTTTTAGCCAGGGAGTATAGAAATGCTGGGCTTGTAATGCAGCTTCACATAGGAGCTCTTAGGAATACAAACGAAGCCATGTTTAACAGAATTGGTGCGGATACTGGCTTTGACATAATGAATGATTTTTCAATAGCAGAGCCTTTAGTAAGAATACTTAATGACATGGACAGCTCAAAGGGGTTGCCAAAGACAATATTGTATTCACTTAATGCTAAGGACAACCTTGTGCTTTCAACGCTGTGTCACTGTTACACTGAGGATGGAATGCCAGGTAAGGTTCAATTTGGCGCGGCATGGTGGTTCAATGATCATAAGGATGGGATTAGTTCACATATGAGGTCAATTGCAAATCAAGGTATGCTGGCATATTTTGTTGGTATGTTGACAGATTCTAGGAGCTTTCTCTCATACGTAAGACATGATTACTTCAGGAGAATTCTTTGTAGTTTTATTGGTGAGCTTGTAGATAATGGTGAATTTGAAAATGATGAGAGGATACTTATGGAATTGGTTGAGGGTATCTGTTATAAAAATATAGAAGAATATTTGGGCATGGATGAGTAAGGTTAAGAAAAATAATTGAAGAATTGAGTTAAACTGCAATGCAATAGAGTTTTATTTTATTACTAAACTGTCGGTTAAATTTTAGAATTTAAATCCCTGCAATATGTAAGGTTTTTCAATATACAAATTAATTTTGAGATAAACCACTGATAATAGACATTTTAAATATAGGATTTAAAATTTTTTAGGAGGAAATAGAAATGAATGAAATACTAAAGAAAATTTCTTTGATTGGGATAGTACCAGTTGTAAAGATTAATGATGCTGAAAAGGCAGTACCGCTTGCGAAGGCGTTAAGTGATGGTGGTATTCCCACAGCAGAAATAACCTTCAGAACTGAGCAGGCAGAGGAAGCTATAGCCCGTATCACAAAGGAAGTGCCTGACATGCTTGTTGGTGCAGGGACGGTTTTAACTACAGAACAGGCTGACCGTGCAATTAATGCAGGAGCGAAGTTCATTGTAAGTCCGGGTTTAAATCCAAGGGTAGTGGAACACTGCATAAAAAAGGGGGTTCCTATAACTCCAGGTTGTTCAAATCCCAGTGACATTGAGCAGGCTATTGAGTTTGGATTAGACGTAGTCAAGTTTTTTCCGGCAGAGGCATTAGGTGGAGTTAAAATGCTAAAAGCACTTTCAGGGCCATATGGCAATATAAGCTTTATGCCAACAGGAGGGATTGATGCAAATAACATTAAAGACTACCTTTCCTTCTCAAAGGTTATTGCCTGTGGTGGAAGCTGGATGGTACCTGAAAATTTAATTAAACAAGGGAATTTTGAAAAAATAACTATTCTTGCACGAGAAGCAATAGAGAGCATACTTGGCTTCAAAATTTCGCATGTGGGTATTAATTGTGAAAACGAGGAACAGGCAGGTGGAGTTGCAGCAAGCTTTTCAAAATTGCTGAACTTTGACCTTTATAACGGAAGCTCGTCAATATTCGCAGGAAATTCTGCTGGGAATATTATTGAAGTTATGAAAACACCATATAAGGGTAAACACGGACATATTGCAATTAAAACAAATTATATAGACAGAGCAGTTAATTACATTACTAATAAAGGCTATAAATTTGACCAATCGACGGCAAAGTATGATTCGAATAGTAAATTGCAGGCCATTTATCTTGAAACTGAAGTGGGTGGCTTTGCAATACATTTAGTACAGCAATAATAAATATATAAATTAGGGAAGAACTTTTATGTGCGAAAGTTGATTATTGTTTTTATATTTAAAACACATGTAGTATTTTATGCAAACTAGTGTAAAGGATGGTAGAAGACAATGAAAAAAGTAGTAACTTTTGGTGAATTAATGTTAAGGTTGGCACCTAACGGATATTTACGGTTTGTACAGGCTGACTCTTTTGAGGCAACTTATGGTGGTGGAGAGGCAAATGTAGCAGTTTCTCTTTCCAATTTCGGGATGGCTACCAAGTTTATTACAAAGCTTCCGGCACATGAGATTGGACAGGCGGCTGTAAATTCAATAAGAAAATATGGAGTTGATACATCAGGTATAGCTAGAGGGGGAGCAAGAGTAGGTATATATTATTTGGAAAAGGGTGCGTCACAAAGACCTTCAAAAGTTATATATGATAGGGCATTTTCCGCAATAGCATTAGCTGAACCTGAGGATTTTGACTGGGATGAGATATTCAAGGATGTAGAGTGGTTCCACTTTACAGGAATAACACCAGCCCTTAGCGATGGTGTGGCGGATATTTGCCTTGAAGCTTGTAAGAAGGCTAAAGAAAAAGGAATAAGGGTAAGTTTTGATCTTAATTACAGAAAAAATCTTTGGTCATCAGATAAGGCGCAAGAGGTTATTACAAAGTTAACGCCATATATAGATGTTTGTATTGCCAATGAAGAGGATGCTGAAAAGGTATTTGGCATAAAGGCAAACAATACAGACATTACAGGCGGAAAAATAAGCTATGACGGTTATAAGCAGGTTGCAGAAAAACTAGTTCAGAAATATGGCTTCAAGATGGTGGCTACTACCTTGAGAGAGAGCATATCAGCAAGTGACAACAATTGGTCTGCAATGCTTTATGACGGCAAGGAATTTTATTTTTCAAAGAAATACAATGTTCATATTGTAGATAGAGTTGGAGGAGGAGATTCCTTTGGAGCAGGTTTGATTTATTCTCAACTAAATAATTTTTCTCAACAGGAAGCAATAGAGTTTGCAGTTGCAGCCAGCTGTTTAAAGCATACCATTGAAGGGGATTTCAACCTTATGTCAGTAGCAGAGGTCAAGGCTCTTGCAGGTGGAGATGCTTCGGGCAGAGTACAAAGGTAGCAGGAATAGTATGGAACGGAAATGTTTATGTTGAATTTTGCAGCAGTTAGAGGAGCTAGTTAAAAGTAATATGTCTGGATTAAAAGTGAATATTGAACCTATAAGCTATATTTTCTATAATTGTGTGAAGTCATTATATATTAATCAATTTTTGCAGCTTAAATTTCAGGCACAGATAGATTTTTTATGTGCGAAGCTTGAATACATTATTAAAAAGGATATGAAAAAATGGGAAAATACTCTTTGTGTAGTACATACTTTAACTCTTTACCTGAAGGCTGGGTAAATAACGGATTTATTATCAATAAAGGATTACAGAGTTCAGCTTGCGGAGGGATAAATACAACTGCATACTGGGATATATATTCAACCTTGGATGCTCATATTGTAAGAGCGAGAATAAGGATTGCAGATAAAAAATCATCTTTTGCTTTATTCAAAAAATATCACGTTCAAGGTGGAATAGGCGTTATAGACTGTGGAAGGAAGCAGCTGAGCCTATATAAGCCGTGGTTAGGAGAGGGAATGCCTGAAATGGTAACAAGCTCCCCTATTACAATAGAAATAGTAGAAAACAGAGAATACCTAGTCAGCTACGAAAAAGAAAATGGAAGCTTTCATAGATTGAAGATAACAGATACGGTTACAGGTAAAAGCAATGAAGTGACCTATCTTAACAGTAATCATCCTTTCGGAGATTATGCCGGAAAGCAATGGGGAGCACCTGGAGTAATGTTTTTGAGCGGGAATATACTTGTTAAAAAGTTTGAATTTATTTCGGAGGCAGCTCAAGATAGCAAAATTATGATATTTGGTGACAGCATTATAGAAGGACATGGAATGGACAATAACAGAGCTACTTACCACGACAGATGCAGTGCTAAGGTACGTGATGCAGTAAAGGGCAGCTGTGTTATTTGTGGAAGAGGAAGCGGAGATAGCGCAGATTTACTGAATAGAATGGATTTTGCTTTAGAGAGGTTTAATCCTAAATATGTGGTTGTGAGTATTGGAACGAATGACACTGACATAGTTGTATGGAAAGAAAATATTGAAAAAGCAGTTTTGAAAATCAGATATAAGGGTGCTGAGCCTATAATATGCGTACCTCCAGTTGGTGGTGTATTAATTCCACAAATAGCAGAATACCTTACAGACAAGGATTATACCGTTGTAAGAATGGATTATGCAACAAGCGTTGATCATGATGGTATTACTCAGGACACGACCTTGTTTTTAGATTCGTTGCATCCCAATGCTTTCGGAAATCAAAGAATGTATAATCAGCTTTTGATAGATGCACCTGAAATTTTTGAATAGAATATCAAATATAGTACTCAAACTCCGACGTAAGAAATCTACTGGCGCGGTAGAATTATTAAATGGCTTGTTTTCAGGAAACTAACTTATTTTATGAAATTATTGAACTTTTCATTTGATATTGTTACCACACCTATATTACTAGGCTTTATGCAGTATATTTAACTGCGATATTTGAGTAAAGTAGTAATGCCGTTATTAAAATGTTTATGTGAGGATAATAAATCATGAAACTAAATAAAAATGATATAAGTAGCTTAGAGCTATGGAAAAATACTGGTGTTGAAATGCCTAAATTTGATTATCAGCAGATGGTATCAAAATCTTTTGATAAGCCTACTTGGGTGCATTTTGGAGCAGGCAATATTTTTAGAGGCTTTATTGCAAATCTACAGCACATGCTATTAGATTCGGGTAAAGCAGATACTGGGATAATTGCTGTAGAAACATATGATTTCGAAATTATAGACAGAATATATAAACCATATGATAATTTAAGCCTATTAGTACATATGAATTCAGATGGAAGCCTTGATAATAAAGTGGTTGCAAGCATTTCAGAGAGTTTGGTCGGTGATATATCAAGGGAACAGGACTGGAAAAGGTTAAAGGAAATATTCTGCAAACCCTCTTTGCAAATGGTTAGCTTTACTATTACAGAAAAGGGATATTCCTTAACAGGGACATCGGGTGATTATTTGCCTGATGTAAAGCACGATATTGAAAATGGCTTTAAAGAGCCTAAAAATTTAATTTCAAAGATATGCTCACTGCTTTTTGAAAGATTTTCATGTGGAGAGCTACCTATTGCTATGGTTAGCATGGACAATTGTTCTCATAATGGGGAGATTCTCCAGAAGGCAATATTGGATATAGCCAAGTGCTGGATTAATAAAGGATTTATTGACAATAAGTTTTTAGAGTATCTTAATGATACATCGAAGGTGTCTTTTCCATGGTCAATGATTGATAAAATTACACCTAGACCATCAGAAACAGTTTGTAATGAATTATTAAAGCTTGGTATAGAGGATATTGAGATAGTTAAGACAAGCAAAAATACATTTATATCACAGTTTGTTAATGCTGAAAAGCCTCAATATCTGGTTATTGAAGAGCATTTTCCAAATGGTCGCATGAAGCTGGAAGAGGCAGGAGTAATGTTTACAGACAGGGAAACTGTTGAGAGAGTAGAAAGAATGAAAGTAACTACCTGTTTAAATCCATTACATACTGCGCTGGCTATTTTCGGAAATCTTCTTGGCTACAAGCTTATTGCAGATGAAATGAAAAACCCGCTACTTAAGAAGCTTGTTGAAAAAATAGGCTATGATGAGGGAATGCCTGTAGTTGTTAATCCGGGAATATTAGAGCCAGTTGCTTTTATTAAAGAAGTTATTGAAGAAAGGCTTCCAAACCCTTATATACCTGATACACCACAGAGAATTGCATGTGATACATCCCAAAAAATTCCTGTAAGGTTTGGAGAAACATTGAAAACATATTGCAAGCATTCAACCTTAGATGTAAAAAGCTTAACATATATTCCTTTAACAATAGCAGCTTGGTGCAGGTACTTGATGGGAATAAACGATAATGGTGATTTAATGGAATTAAGCCCCGATCCAATGCTTGATGAACTAAAGGAACATGTTAAGGGAATTGAATTGGGAAAGGTAGAATCAGTTGGCAATAAGCTAAGGCCAATATTATCAAATAACAGAATATTTGGCTGTAATCTTTATGATATTGGAATTGGAGTTAAGGTTGAGAATTACTTAAAAGAAATGATTGCAGGAAAAAATGCTGTAAAAATAGTTTTGGAAAGATATGTAGGTTAAAATACCCCGATTAAAAGGAGATGATATTCGTTGAAGATGACATTTAGGTGGTTTGGAGAAAAGGATGATAGTATTACGCTTGCGCAAATCAGGCAAATACCAGGTACTCCCGGAATAGTAGGGGCTTTATACGATGTGCCCGTTGGTGATGCTTGGACTTTAGAAAAAGTGCTAGAACTGAAAAATACTGTTGAAAATGCTGGATTGAAGCTTGAAGTTATTGAAAGTGTTAACATTCATGAAGATATTAAACTTGGACTTCCAACCAGAGACAAATATATTGAGAATTATAAGGAATCAATAAGGAATTTAGGAAAGATTGGAGTAAAAGTAATCTGCTATAACTTCATGCCAGTATTTGATTGGCTCAGAACTGAACTTGCCATGAAGTTGGAGGATGGTTCTGAGGCTATGGCTTATGATAATAGCATAGTACAAAAGCTAGACCCTGTAAAAATGGTGGAAGATATGGCAACCAACTCAAACGGATTTGTCCTTCCGGGTTGGGAACCATATAGATTGAAGGAACTTAAGGATACACTTGAAAAATACAAAAATGTAGATGAAGAAAAGCTATTTGAAAACCTAAAATATTTCCTTGAGAGCATTATCCCAGTATGTGAAGAGGTTGATGTAAAAATGGCAATTCATCCTGATGATCCACCATGGTCACTTTTTGGTTTACCAAGGATAGTTACTAATAAAGAAAACCTTGATAGGCTTGTGAAGCTTGTTGATAGCCCATATAACGGGTTGACTCTGTGCAGTGGTTCCTTGGGTTCAAATCCTGAAAACAATATACCTGATTTAATAAGATATTTTGGGTCAATGGGAAGAATTCACTTTGGGCATGTAAGAAACCTGAAGTTTGTAGCTGATAAAAAGTTCCATGAGTCATCACATCTATCCTCTGATGGTTCTTTTGATATGTTTGAAATTATGAAGGCATATCATGACATAGGCTTTGAGGGATATATTCGTCCTGATCATGGCAGAATGATATGGGGAGAAAAAGCAAGACCAGGTTATGGCTTATATGATAGGGCATTAGGCATTGCTTACTTAAATGGTTTGTGGGAAGCAATGGACAAGATGAAGAAGCAATAAAGGTTGGTTAGTATTAGTGGTTTGATTATAAATTTAAAGGATTTTTTGGAAGTTTATTTGATGCAGTTTATACGTTGGAGGACTACTAATGAGCAGATTAAGTGAAAAGAAAAAAGAATTTGCTGCAGTTGGCTATAACTGTTGGCTTGAATACCAAAAGCAAGAAAACTTTCTGGTAATGCAGGAATATATTGAGTTATGCCGAAATATTGTAATATATGAAGACTCTGATATTGTACAGAATGTACTTGATGAACTTAAAAGTAGTATAAGAATGCTGCTAGATATAAAACCTTTAGTATCAGTTGAGCCTAAGATGCAGGCATACCTATTAATAGGAACTCTTGCTGAAAACGATAGGCTGGATGCTCTTTTAGATACAGACGAGAAGGAAAAAATAGGTGATGAGGGCTTCATTATAAAATTGATTAATACCAATGAAGAAAGGATATTGGCTATTGCAGGTAAGACCGAAAAGGGATTGCTTTATGGAGTATTTGATTTTATAAGAGCTATACAGACACAAATGAAGCTTAAAAGTATATTGAGGATTGACAACCCGGCAAATCAGCTTCGCATCCTCAATCATTGGGACAATTTAGACGGAACTATTGAAAGAGGATATGCAGGTGATTCCATTTTCTTTCGAAACAATAAAATCACTAAAAAACTAGACAGGATAAGAGATTATGCTAGAATTTTAGCGTCTACAGGTATAAATGGAATAACTATAAACAATGTAAATGTACATAAGCATGAGACTAATTTAATAACTAGTGCTTATTTGCCCGACGTTTCAAAACTAGCTGATTTGTTTAGAGAGTATGGAATTAAACTGTATTTGAGCGTAAATTTTGCTAGTCCGATGCAGCTTGGGAAACTAACTACTGCTGATCCATTAGACGAGGGAGTAAGAGAGTGGTGGAATAGTAAGGTTGAAGAAATTTATAGATATATTCCTGATTTTGGAGGCTTTTTGGTAAAGGCCGATTCTGAACATAGACCTGGTCCCTTTACATATGGACGTAACCACGCAGATGGTGCAAATATGCTGGCAAGACCATTAAATAAATATGGTGGTATTGTAATTTGGAGATGTTTTGTTTATAATTGTATGCAAGACTGGAGAGATTATACCATTGATAGAGCGAAGGCAGCTTATGACAATTTTATGCCGCTTGATGGTATTTTTGATGATAATGTATTACTCCAAATTAAAAACGGCCCTATGGACTTTCAGGTACGTGAGCCAGTGTCACCGCTATTTGGTGGCTTGCAAAAGACAAATCAGGCAATGGAATTTCAGATAACTCAGGAATACACTGGACAGCAAAAGCATTTATGTTATCTTGTTCCTATGTGGAAGGAAATACTTGAATTTGATACCTATGCAAAAGGAAAAAACACACTTGTACAGAATATTGTAAGTGGTTCCGTTTTTGATAATAAATATGGAGGAATTGCAGGGGTTGCCAATATTGGTGATAGTCTAAACTGGACTGGCTTTCAAATGGCTCAGTCTAACCTTTATGGCTTTGGGCGACTTGCATGGAATCCTGATTTGACAGTGGAGCAAATAACTGATGAATGGGTAAGAATGACTTATTCAAACAATAAGAAAGTTGTTGATGTAATCTCTGAAATGCTACTTAGCTCATGGAGAATCTATGAGAACTATACTTCACCATTAGGAATTGGCTGGATGGTAAATCCAAATCATCATTATGGACCTAATGTAGATGGCTATGAATATGACAAGTGGGGAACTTATCATAGAGCTGATCTAAAAGGGATAGGTGTTGATAGAACGGTAAAATCAGGAACTGGTTACATTGGGCAGTATAATAAGGAAGTAGCAGAAATGTATGAAAAATTAGAAACTTGTCCAGAGGAATTATTATTGTTTTTCCATCACATTCCATATGACTATAAATTACAATCAGGAGAAACTTTAATTCAATATATTTATAATACTCACTTTAAAGGAGTAGAGCAGGCAATAGAGCTAAAAAACAAATGGCTTGGGCTTAAGGGAATAATTGGGGAAGAACTGTTCAAGCATGTATCTGAGAGATTAGATGGGCAGATTGAACATTCAAAGGAGTGGCGAGATGTGATTAATACTTACTTCTTTAGAAAAACAGGCATTAAAGACCAGCAGGACAGAAAAATTTATTAACCATGGTTATATAACCAAGACGGAAATTCCATCTTCTGCTCTTGATTATCATAATATACTTTTCTATAATTTTCAAAAAACACAAACTAACAAGGTTGTTGGGCGCATCTAAACCTTGGGGGTTTGTGTTTTTTGGTTCATTAATTTTAACTAATTAGTATTAAAATGTGGATACAAAAAATCTATTTTGAATCAAGGCGTTATAAACCTGACTTGATATTACGGTATTCACCGGGATTTATACTAACATATTTTTTAAAAAATCTATTAAAGCTCTGTTTGTTGTTATATCCAAGACTTAATGCAATATCATTAATGCTCATATTTGTCTGACGGAGTAAACGCTGAGCTTCTTCTATTCGCATATTATTAATATAATTAACAATATTTTCTCCTGTTGCATCATTAAATATCTTTCTTACATGAGAATAGCTTAAGCCTACATAATCTGCCAGAGTATTAATTGCAATATCCTGTTTAAAGTTTTTATGAATATAGTCCATTATTTTTGCAATATGGGATGTATCATCTACCTTTACCTTCTCACAATATTCTATAATCTGAAGAAATATATTAGCTAGGAACAAACCGGTCTCATCGAGGGTTTCAATATCAGCAAGCTTGCTGTAAATATTAAAATCATTTCCGAAAATCTTACTTACGCTTATATTCAAATTGAGCAGATACTTGATTATACTTCCTAATAGCTGATTTAAAATGAGCATTGTATTATCATAGGTAAGCTCCCTGTTATTCTTTATTTCATTAATAAAATCATTTACAGAGGCAAGCACAGCTTCTTTTGAACCTACGTCAACATTGTTCAGTATTTGCTTTTCTATAGTAAAAGGATAATAATATTTACTATTAGAATCAGTGAAATCCCTACCATAAAATAAAACTTTCTCATATCCTAATATAAATTTATGATTTATTAGAGTCTGTGCTTCATGGTAAGAAGTTCTGACTTTGTGAATGTTATCGCATATATTTCCAATACAAACTGTAATGGTGGTTTCAATAACCTTTGCTGCTTCTTTTTGAATAGTCTGGAAATACCCACTTAATAATGTGTATTCTTGAGTTATATCCTTGTCATCAGAATTTACGATAATAACTATCTTGTTTCCATCCATAACTATACCTTCACAAGCAAAGGGGACACCTAATATTTCTTGTGTTAAATTTAAAATAGCAGTTTTTAAATAATATTGATTCTCATAAGAGAAATTTTCAACAAAATCTTTATACCTATCAATAGTGATTATGCAGCACATGAAATTTTTATAGGGAAATAATTCTAAGTGCTCGTCGTATCCACTGTCAGACAGAGGTATTCCTCTTAATAAGCTTAGTATATAATTCTCCCTAAGATTTTTTTTGCTTTTTTCGATAGTTCTAAATAGTTTATCCTCTTCTTTAATCATTGCGTCAAAGGTTCTAGACAAAATGGTAAATTCATTTTCATTGCCAAAGTCTATACCTTTTACGCTCTTTATTTGCTGAGCCAGTTTTTTAATTGGGTTATAAATCTTACGTGAAATTATATAAGACAATAGTATACCTAAAATTAATAAAGCAATTGAAATATAAATAAAATTTGCTCTCAGTGCGTTTACCTTGTTGTAAAGGGTATCGAGGGAAAATACGCCGACATAAATCCAACCATTTTTGCTTGACTTATAATATGTAACTAAACAATTTTTTCCATTTACATCCTGTATAAAATACCCCTCATTTTTATCAGCTTTTAATATTGCCGATATATATGGCTTAGAGGATATATTTGAGGATATCAGAGACTTATCAACATGAGATATTACATCTCCATTCATGTTAATGATACTAATATTATCACTGGAATTTGAGTTGTTGCTATTTATATGCTCGCATAAAGCACTCTCGTATATATTTATGGCAATAGAACCTCTAAGCTTTGTGGTATAGGGTGTTAGAGGAAAAATATATGACATGATATATGTGTTTCTTATTCCGTTACTGTCAATAGCCCTTGGACTAATCCAAGATATAGGCTCTTTCAAATCCTTGTATTTCAAATATTGCTCAATCCAACTTCTATCTTGAAAGTCATCTTTATGATATATACCATTACTTGTAATAATATAGTTAAAATTATCAAGATAAATATATATTGAGGAATAAAGGCTATTGGTTTCAACAATATGAGATAGTGTTCCTAATAACCTGATAAGCATTAAGTTATCGTCGCTTTTGTTTAATATAGAGTTTATATCATTAATACCATAAAGCTTATTTAACTGTTCATTAAGTGATAGATTTATAATGTCATTGCTAATAGTTTGAGAAATTAAATCTGTAATATTTTCTGCGACTTTTAATTCTCCAATACCGGATTTACTTATTTCGGCTTCAGAGTATTTCATAATAGCATAATTAGATATAGATGTTATAAAAATTACTGGTATTATTATGAAAAGAGAAAATACAATAAATTGTTTTACAATTAATGAACGATTTTTCATTTTCAACCCCACCTTGTTTTGTCCCTTAGATTATAGTATACATGAAATAGTAAAGTCAATTAATAGCACTTTAGTGATAAAGCTTTGTTACAAGTCAAAAAATAAATTTAGCACAATGTCTGCTTTACACTTCCTTAATAATTTTTTTGAAAACGAATGGATAGCTAATACTATATCAAAAATGTACCATATGTATGCAGATTGTGTTTTTGATTGGCTATAAAGCATTAAAAAAGTGAACTGGCTTTAAAAATAATTAATATTAATTATCAGTATCAATATTAATTATTTAATTACTATATAACTATTTTATCAGCTTTTATTAGAATAATAAAATGAAATTATGAGTAAAAATGAATTGTGTTATTAAATGTCATTCTTGAAGAATGTTTTACTGGTGGTAAAATGAGTTCATGAAATTGAGTTGATACATGCTAAGAATTATTCGTACTCTATTAATTTTTACTAAATAAACAAGGGAGGTTTAATTTATATGGATAAAGCTAATGTTGTTGTATCAAAAGCTCAAACATATCTTCCTAGAAAAAAGGGATTTATGTTTTACTTAAAAAGAGATAAATTTTTATATCTCCTTTTGATATTGCCAGTAGCATACTTTGTTATATTTAAGTATGCTCCTATGTACGGAATTGTTATTGCTTTTAAAGAATACAATATATTTTTACCTGTTTGGGAAAGTCCATGGATTGGTTTTGATGCCTTTAGAGAAGTTTTTAGAACTGATGATTTTTGGAGGGCATTAAGAAATACTTTTATGCTAAATGGATTGGACTTGCTTTTGGGCTTTCCGGCACCTATCATTCTTGCAATAATTATTAATGAATTAAAATCAAAGTGGTTTAAGAGAGTTTCTCAAACTATGCTGTACCTTCCACATTTCTTATCATGGGTAATAATTGGAGGAATGGTACTTCAAATATTTGCACCCAACTTTGGTTTGATAGATAACGTAATGAAGTCATTAGGATTGCAATCAATACCTTTCTTGACAGAGAACTGGCCTTGGGTAGCCACATATACGGCAGTTGGAATATGGCAGAGTGCTGGGTGGGGTATGATAATATATCTCGCAGCTATTGCTGGCATAAATTCTGAATTATATGAAGCTGCTGAAGTGGATGGAGCAGGAAGATTAAGGAGAATATGGAATATTACGCTTCCTTGTATAAAGGGTACTATAATTATCTTATTTATACTAAATATAGGTAGGATTTCCATGATAAGCTTTGATCGTCCGTTTATTCTTGGAAATGCTTCAGTCAAGGATTTCTCAGATGTAATTAGTACATATGTTTATAGAGTTGGTTTACAATCATCAAGATATAATATAGCTACAGCTGTTGGACTATTCCAGTCACTTGTAGGTTTAGTGTTTTTGACAGTTACAAACTATATAGCCAATAAAAGCGGTGAAGAAGGTATCTGGTAAAAGAAAGGGGGGTCTTTATGGGGTACAAAGTAAGTAATAAAATTTTTGATTTCGTAATTCTTCTTATAACTATTATTTCAGCTCTTTTATGTTTGTTGCCTTTAGTAAACGTATTAGCTACATCAATGAGCTCTACTTCGGCAATTCTGGCATCTAAGGTTTATTTTCTGCCAGTAGAAACCACATTTGAGTCGTATAAAGCTCTGTTAAAAGATGATTCTATGATATGGTCACTTATATTTACAATCTTATTAACAGTAGGGTACACTGTACTGGGTATGTTTTTAACTATCTGTGCGGCATATCCTCTTACCAAAAAAAGATTAAAGGGAAGAAATATCATTTTATTAATGATTATCTTTACAATGTATTTTAGCGGCGGGCTAATTCCTGAATATATTCTTGCTAAAAATTTAAATATACTAGATTCAGTATGGAGCTTGGTTCTGCCTGGAGCAATAAGTGCGTATAACTTGATTGTATTAAAATCCTTCTTTACTTCATTGCCAGAGAGTCTTGAAGAATCAGCTATTCTTGATGGCTGTAATGACATTGGTGTTCTTTTCAAAATTGTGTTGCCTTTGTCTAAGCCAGTACTTGCAACATTAAGCCTTTTCTATGCGGTAGGAAAATGGAATAGCTTTATGGATGCATTGTTTTACATAACAGATACTAAGCTATATCCTTTGCAGTTAAAGCTATATCAGATTATAGTAAATAGCCAAGGAATTGATGCTTCAATAGGTGAGAGTAATATGTCTCAAAATGTACTGCCTGAAAGTCTCGAAGCTGCCTGTGTTATTTTTGCCACAGTGCCTATTATTCTAGTATATCCATGGCTACAAAAGTATTTTGTTACTGGTATAATGGTGGGTTCTGTAAAAGGATGATAATGTGGTATAATATTTTTGGCAAATTGCCAATTATTTATAAAAAATAGAATTTTTGGAGGAGATCTCGATGAAAAATGCAAGAATTAAAATTGCTAGTTGCGCACTTTTACTTTCCATTGGATTGTCAACTTTAGTTGGCTGCGGTGGCGGTTCATCAGAACAATCAAGTGCAAGTGGAAGTTCACCAGATGCTGCTAAGAAAGCAGATCCAGTTGAACTCACAGTTGAAGTTTTTGACAGAGCAACACCTGGATATCAAGCAGATAATAACTTCCAAACAAAATGGATCCAGGAAAAGTTTGGTACACCAAATAACATTAATATGAAATTTATTCCTATTCTTAGGACACAGGAAGTTGAAAAGCTGAACGTACTTATGGCTGCAAATCAAGCCCCTGATATTTGTTTTACTTATAATGACGGTGTAATATACAACTATGTTAAGAGTGGTGGTCTTACAGATTTAGGACCAATATTGGATGAAAATGCTTCAAATCTTAAGAGTTATCTTGGCGAGGAATTACTTGGCTATGGCAAATTTGATGGAAAACAATTGGCAGTTCCTGCAAAAAGAGTTATAGAGGGTTGCTTCGCAGCATACATACGTAAGGACTGGCTGGACAAAGTAGGCTTGCCTGTACCTAAAACTACTGAAGAGTGGTATACTGCGATGAAAGCTTTTAAAGAAAAAGATCCAGGCGGATTGGGTGACAAAAATATACCTTTTGCTATCTGGGCTGACCCTAACAATATTAACTGGACATCCTCAATGTTATTAGAGTCTTTCAAAGAAAAAATTACTGAAGAGCAGAGAATGACACTTCCAAACTGGGTAGTACCGGGTTTTAAAGAGGGTATGAGATTCATGAACAAGCTTTATAGTGAAGGTGTCATAAGCCCACAGTTTACTTTAGACAAAGATGGAAAACAAATGGAAAAGGATATTTCACAAGGTAGAGTAGGATTTATCATCAATTCATATGATTTCCCACTAAGAACTACTCCTGGTGCATTAACAGAGTTACAGAAGAACATAAAAGGTGCAGATCTCGTAGAATGTGATCCATTTACAAACATTGATGGAAAACATCCAAAGATGAAATATAATCCAAACGGATTGTATCTTATAGTTCCAAAATCAAGCAAACGTGCTGTAGAAGCTGTTAAGTATCTTGAGTGGATGTCTGATCCTGAAGTACTCAAGTTCTTACAGAATGGTGTTAAGGGTGACCAATACACTGATGAAAAAGATGGTATCCCATTAAACTTCTTTACAAACGATCAGTTAGCTGATGATAAGAAGGCTAACTATACAGATTTATCTATCATTGTAAACGGTAAAGAATTTGGCGACCAAGAAAAGAATATAAAATCAGCTTCTTACGGATACCCTGGATTTGAAGATCGTTTCCAGAGAGCTTATGATATTTCATTAGTAGATGCAAACTATATACCACACTATGATACAGTTATTGAATCTCAAGCTAAATATTCAAAAACATTAGCTGACAAGGATGTTGAAATATTCGTTAAATCAATTACTTGTAAGCCAGCAGATTTTGATAAGACATACGACTCACTTGTTGCTGAATATATGAAATCAGGTGGACAGGAAATAGTTGATGAAAAATTAAAGATATTGAATTCTAAAAAATAATATGTTTTAGAATACGACATCTAAAATGGGCTGTTGCAAAGCTAATAAATCAGTTAGTTTGCAGCAGCTTATTTTTACTACCAGAATGGCTGCCAGCAACAATAAAGCGAAATCCGCAAAAGTTGTTCATTACTATTACGTCCAACCCCTTGTTAGCAGGTATACCTACAGTTATAATTAAATTTATAGAATCATGTAAAAGTCACGCTATAGCATATAACGAGGCAAGAAAATGCCCCCCACTTCTATAAGTGGCGGGTACCGCTTCGATTTTTAGGCGGTGAGGATTCTCCCGCCTCATTGAAATGCCGCTGATGTAATGAAATTTCTCTACAATCGATAAATTTCATTTTGAATCTAGGCGTTATAACACAGTGTATAAATTAAAGTAATTATGATATTCTAATAATAAAATTTTGGAGATTGATAAATATGGAGCTTATTCTAACAGCAAGAAGTAAATCTCAGGAAACTACGGACTATCTCTCATTGGACAAACAGGGTTTAAAAGCATCTATAAAAATTGCAGGAGGAGATGGGAGCCCGAAAAAGCCCTTTGAAGCACAAATAAAACTTTATAACGAAAATATGTCTAAGTGGTGCGGAGTTATTCATATAGAGCTACCATTTGATAAAATAAACCCTCGCTTTTTTTTGCCGGCCTTTATGTATGGCAGGAACCGCGGAGAAGCTCCCCAGAAAGTTCCCTGTGAATTTCCAAGGTTGAGAGATGGCAACCCGTCTCGCCCTTCTTCTGCATGGTGGATGATGAGAGGTGACCGTTTGTCTCATCCAGTTGCATTGGTATATGATTCCGGTAAAATTTTCGGACTTAGTGCAAGTCCGTATTTTACATGCAGGGATGGAATAAAGCGACAATGGATTCCTGAAAATGAAGACACCTTCTATCAATATGGGGGATACTCCTGTTCGCTGGCAAAGGGTTCCGTCGGGTATACACTTGGTTATGAAAATGCACCGCTTATGTTCGTTACTTCTAGCAATGTAAAAGAAAGAGAGCCTCTTTCAGACAATTGTTTTGAATTAGCATCGGGAGAAGCAGTAGAGTTTTCAATGGATTTATATCAATACGATGCTAAATCGGAGTTGGATATCAATGCTGCAATTCAGGAGGTTTATTACCGATATCATCAGAAGCCAAGAAAGGTTAGCGATACCAAGACAGCGGTGGCAGATTTAGCAAAGGCTGTTTATCAGGATGCTTGGCTGCCGGAAGAACTAAGCTATGCTGGTCAGGTTTTTGAAGATAAGCACGGTGAAGGCTACCGATATAACAAAATAATATCCTTAAGCTGGACAAATGGCATGTCTGTTGCAACACCAATGCTTATGTCAGCACTGCGGCTTAAGGATGAGTCTATGCGTGAACAGGCAATTTCCTGTATTACAAATATAATTGAGCATTCTTTAAATCCTGCCTCTGGGTTACCATATGATGCATGTAATGACGGGAAATGGAGCATTAACGGCTGGTGGTTTGATGGTGTACCTACACCGGGGCACAGCTCCTATCTATGTGGGCAGGCTCTTTTTTATATATTGAAAGCTTATGAATATGAAAAGAAGATAAAAAACTGCATACATGATGATTGGATACTATATGTAAATAATGTGCTGAAAAAGATTGTACCTTCAATAAATCCGGTCGGTGAGTATCCATATATACTGTCTGAAAAAAACGGTATCGGTATTGAGTATGATTCCTTTAGCGGAGCATGGTGCATGGCTGCTCTTGCGTACTATAGCTGGCTTGCCAAGGACAGAGCACATTTGGATAGTTTAAAGAAGAGCGAAAAACATTATTACGAAGAATATATCTGTCATATGGAATGCTACGGTGCGCCGCTTGATACTAATAAGACAGTAGATTCTGAAGGAATATTGGCATATATAAAAGCTGTGAGGTATATTCATGTCATGACAGGTGACAAGATATATCTGGAACATATGAAGGATGCAATATGCTATGAATTCTCATTTAAGTTCTGTTATAATTCTCCGGTAAAGATACCTCCGCTCAGCAAGCTTAACTGGTCAAGCAGTGGTGGCAGTGTGACCTCAGTCTGTAATCCTCATATTCATCCCATGTCCAGCAATATTATCGACGAATTGCTGTACTATATTGAGAACAGTGATGATGTTTATGTTAAGGATCGTTTGTTGGATATTGTCGGCTGGAGCTGTCAGAACCACAACACGTATGATAGAGAGTATGATTATGGAAAAAAAGGATGGATGTCAGAACGATTCTGCTATTCAGAGGGACTTCTAACGGAAACATACAGTGATGGTTCTCCAGCTAGTACCTGGTTTTGTCTTATGCCTTGGGCAATTGGGTCCATTTTGGACGGCCTTGCTGGTGATTTTTGGGAGACTAAAGTATAAAATTTGTATTAGATAACACAAGTATTTCAATATAAAGTTAGGGCAAGTATGTAACAATAAAAGATTCATTGAAAATGCTATATTCAGTATAATAGGTTGTGTGCGGACCTCAATTAAGCTAGAAGCCCGCATATGACCTTAAACTTTTTTCACAGATAAAAATATCTCTGATAAGCTTTCTACATCAGTAACAGGGGGCATACATGAAAAATTCTGACAGATATATGCTGCAGCTTTACCGGTGCCACCATATTCGGAGGCATATGGGGCAATTTTAATTAGCTCAGGGGTTATTTGTGATATGGATACTGAAAATGGATGGTATAAGCTATTATAGGTCTTAACCATGCTATCACAGTCAGAACCCGCAAATACAACCTCTGACGCTTCATCTGTTGTTGCATACAGATACCCACATAACATATAGCTATGTCCGATTGGTACTGCTTCAATATCTGGACTAAAATACTCTATTATTGATTTGGCTTCTTTTTCGAACTCAGGTTGCCCCGTAATTCTTGCTATACGCAGCAGATTCATCACAGCTACTGAATTACCCGAAGGAATAGCACCATCATAACACTCTTTAGGGCGTGTAATGAGTTTTTCAGAGTCGTGTCCATATTGGAATAAACCAGATTCTTTATTATCCTTAAATAGTTCCAGCATCCCTTTATTAAATTCTAATGCCTTTTCTAGATAAATAGGTTTATATGTTGCTTCGTATAGTTCCAGCAATCCCCAAACAAAGAAGGCGTAATCTTCTAAATATGCTAAAATAGCTGCTTCACCATCTCTAAAGCGTGCTAGTAATCTACCATCACTTCTAACAAGCTTTTGAAGTATGAATTCTGCACATTTCTCGGCAGAACTAATATATTTTTCTTCACCTAGAGTTTTGCCACAAAAAGACATGGCGGCAAGCATCAGACCATTCCAGGAAGTAAGGATTTTGTCATCTTTATACGGATGTATACGCTTTTCCCTATATTCAAAAAGCTTTTTTTGGCATGACTCTGAAAATGTTTTGTTAGCTTCAGATAAGGTTCCAGTTGTAATTAGATTGGGAATATTCTCGCCTTCAAAGTTGCCTTTAGTGGTAATATCATATAGATTGCAATACTCATTACCGTCCTTTTCACCAAGAACATTTATAATTTCTTGCATAGACCATACATAGAACTTACCTTCTACGCCTTCTGAATCAGCATCTTCAGCTGAGTAGAAACCACCCTCGCCAGATGTCATATCCCTTAAAATATATTCTAGAATTTGATGTGCAGTTTCAGAGTAACTGCTATTACCTGTGGCAAGGTATGCTTCGGCAAATGAGATAGCCAGTAATGAATTGTCGTACAGCATTTTTTCAAAATGGGGTACAAGCCACTTTCTATCAGTCGAGTATCTACTGAAGCCAAATCCTACATGATCAAAAATACCGCCATTTTTCATAGCATTTAAAGTTTTTTCCACCATTTCAAGAGCAAATGGCTCTTTTTGAGAATACCAGTAGCGCAGCAGAAAAAGTAAATTGTGTGGGGTAGGAAATTTAGGTGCGTTGCTGAAGCCTCCATAATTACTGTCAAAGCTGTGTTTTAGCTGTGAAAAGGCATGGTGAATTGTATTCATGGTAAGGGTTGTAGCTTCAGGCCTTCTGTCAGCTTTTTGAACTGCTATTATTTCTTTAGATGCATCTAAAAGTGTCTTTCTATTATTTTCCCAAATATCATTAATAGTTTTTAGCAAACTAATTAACCCCATCATGTTCATGCTGTCATCCTTGGGAAAGTATGTTCCAGCATAGAAGGGATGTTTATCAGGAGTAAGAAAAACTGTTAATGGCCATCCTCCATGACCTGTTAATAGCTGGCATACAGACATATATATGCTGTCGATATCAGGGCGCTCCTCCCTGTCCACCTTTATGCATATAAAATCCCTATTTAGTACTCTGGCAACATCCTCATCCTCAAAGGATTCACGCTCCATTACGTGACACCAGTGACAAGTGCTATATCCAATACTTAGGAATATTGGCTTATCCTCGCTCGCAGCTCTTGCAAATGCTTCTGCTCCCCAAGGATACCAGTCAACTGGGTTGTGGGCGTGTTGGAGGAGGTAAGGAGATTTTTCTTGAATTAGTTTGTTTGTGTTTTTGTGTTCAGTGATAAGGCATCACATCCTTTCAAATCAAATTTGATTTAGTATACCCAAGTTTTTGAAAAATAAAGAAACCCCACAGAAATAAGTGAGGTTTAGGATTAAAAATTTGTTTGCTTTCAATATGTAGAAAATACTTATACCATTCACTCACTAAGATTAAAACTTGGCAAATCTATGTTTTTAAGCATAGATAAATCTAGCTCCCAAGCCATTTCGCTTTTAATCTCCCATAGCCTGAATCTATTAGCAATATGTTCAGATGCTCTTTTGGCATCCCATTTGTTAACCTCCATTAAATGTGCCCTTGCTTCTTCAACTTGCCCTTGAATTTGAGCTAATCCAAAATGTATAACTTGGTGACATTTAGTGCAAACGCAAATAAATCGGACTAGCTTTTGTGATTTGGCATCTTTGTCATATAAAAATCTTTCGTGACATTCCAAATAATTGTTTTCAGAAAAATTCGGACTTGTTTTACATATTTCACATTTATATCCAGTGCGTATTTTACACATTTCTTTTATGCGTTCCCAATCAACGGCATCAACATATTCTCTAACATTTGTATACCAACTTGAGGACGGAATTAAGTCCACATAAAGATGGTTTTTGCCGAATAATCTATCTTCGCCATCGATTACATGGTTTAATGGTAGTCTATGCCAGCGACTAAAATCTTGAATATTACTAGTAGAAGGAACTGAATAGTAGCAATTTTTTAGTTTTATAGCACCTAATTTTTCAACAGTCTCTCGTTCATCAAATGGAACTATTATTTTTGAGATAGCAAACCACCTCTTTTGAACAAATATAGTGAGCATTATATAAGTACTATATATTTAAATCATATACCAGTTCCTCCGTTGCAACAACTACAACGAACCCACTTATCTCCATCACAAATTGGGCAAAGCTCGCCACCATATCCTATACATGGTGACAACCATCATCACCAATGTACCACTACCGCAAAAGCTCTGCATGTAATTATGCCATAATGGCAATTATTGCATCTAACCGTACCCTCACTGCCACAAATTCGGTAAACAGAAAAGAGTATCTGTGATTATATAATTGTAAATATTAATAATAACCATGTTATACATAAAAGGCTCATTTTTTCTATCTAGTATTTCTTTTAAAATTGCATCTTGTGAAACAAATATATATCAATCATTTGTTCTGATTTTATACTTAATTATTATCTGAATCCTTATGATAAGAAGTTGCCTATTTCATATAATAATATATTTATAAAAATAAATACAATAGCTACTCCTAAACAAATAAAAAAGTTTCCTTTTTTTGAAACAATGTTCTTTTTGTAGTTGATATAGACTTGAGTTTCATTCAGAAATAAAAGGACTATAATTGCAATAGCAGAAATATATAAACTATTTAAAATTGAGTCAAATTCACTTAAAGAAAGTGTATCTCCATCAATTCCTATTAAGAAAAATCTAGTATATAGACCAAGTAAGAAACTAAGAATTTTTTGTATTGCTAAATATAAAAAGAAGGAAACACTTAACCGCCATGACCAGCTTTTCCAGCTTAGGATACCAATTCCTGCAAAAGCATTAATTAAGATTAAAATAATTGAAATTCCTATTGATATATAAGTCATCGTATTTACTACGATTTTTTTAATTATTTCATCATCAATAAGTAAACTATTTCTTATAATAATGGCTTGTTGAACAAGATAGAAAATAGCAACAATAAAATGTGTTATTGCTAAAAACTTATTTGCTAATTTTGTATATCTTGGAATATTAATTAAGTTGTGAATATTATCCATTTAATTACTTCTCCTTATGTTTTCCAGAGTTACGCTTCATTTATTTTTATATGACTATATCTTTCATTATTCAAACCAATTTAATTTAAGCCTTTAATAAGATTTTTGTTTATGTATCTTTTCAAATAGTTATGTCATAGAAGTTATAAAACTCCAAAAATTGTTAGAAGATTTGCTAGAAAACTTTGAATGTTTTATATTCATTAAGGAGAAAGCATTGTGTTGTATTACCACCATTAGGATCATTAATAAAATATTAACAAACTATTATATATATATCAAGAGTTGAATTACCACATCTACCAACATATCAGATTTTATTTATAAAATATATTGTAGAATTTTATATACCATATTGTATAGAATTTAATATCAGCATATAATAGAAGTATAAGAATATTTAAGGAGAATAATTATGCTTATACAGGATAGATTTATTTCAACGTCAGAGTTGCAGCAAAATGTTGCTAAAACAATTGATAAAGCAAAGAAAGAAGACATTATAATAATAAGAAATAATAAACTTGAGGCTGCAATTATAAGTATAGAAAAGTATAACCAGTTTTTAGAATATATTGAATGGAAAAAAATTAGCGATGCTTTGGATAACATGCCTATAGAATATGTTTCGGAGGAAGATGTTATGCATCATATGAGTATTTTATCACAAGCAAAACCAGAAAAACGGTTTACTGCTGAGGATATTGAAAAGGTTGCGGAAAGCGAAAGTGACTATAATGTATAAAGTAACATATTCAAAAGCAGTTGCTAAAACAATTATAAAATATGATAGGCCTACAAGATATAGGATATATAGTGCATTAAACAACCTTCCTAATGGGGATGTTAAACGTATGCAAGGTGATGATAATCCTCCATATTTCAGGCTTAGAATTGGAGATATGAGAGTGTTATTTATTAAGGATGACGTTAGGGCCGAAATATTTGTTTTTGATATTGATTCCAGAGGAGATATTTACAAGAAAAATTGCTTGCACGAAGAAAAAAATACGTATAGTGCATAGCTAGGAGTTTTAGCAGGGTAAATAACCTTGCTTTTATTTTGTCTTTTTTTATCAGTGTATTTAATAAGCATGACACCATCCCCAAAACCACAAAATATTGCACTTTTATAACAAAAATACTTACTATATATTATTTCCCATATATGGTATCATATATTAAACGTTTACAAATGCAAAATTCGCGGGGGAATTAGTTTATGATTATAAGTCTATTAAATTCAAGAAAAAACCTTACATATTATAGAAAAAAGCTTTTTAAAGTGTTTGTATTTTCACTAATATTTTCTATGATTTCCTTGGCAGGATGTTCTTTAGTGCCAAAGGAGGAAGAGGTACTTGCACCTATATTAAAGGAACCACCAAAAGTAGTGTATAACACAATAGAAATTAAACCCTCCACCTTTGAAAAAAAACTTGAGACAACAGGAACTTTGATTTCTACTTATCAGAAGGAATTAAGTTTTTTAAATTCTAGCGGTAGACTTAAAAGCATAAATGTAAATGTAGGTGACAATGTTAAAAAAGGCGATCTTTTAGCGGAACTTCTAGCAGCAGATTTAGATACGCAGATAAAGGAGCAGGAGCTTCTTTTAAATCAAGCTAAATTAGAATTAGAAACTATAAAATTAAATGTTCAGAAGGATAACAACATATTAAAAAAACAGCTAGATAGTTTAAAACAGAAACTAGATAAAATGAAAACTATATCTGATGCATATTCTAAAGAAGAAATTAAAGACTTACAAGATCAAATTGAAGAAAAGGAAATTACATATAAGGATTCAGTATCTATTCAAAAAAACAATATTAAAGCGCAAGAAAATTCCATCAAGTTATGTCAGCTAAAGCTTGATACTCTTAGACAAAGTCTAGAAAATAGCAGAATTATTGCTCCTATTGATGGTGTTGTAAATTATATAACAGATATACAGGAAGGAAGCAATATTGACGCATTTACAACGGTGGTTTGTCTTGCCGATCCTAAAGCCCTTCAAGTATCAAGTACAGTTGGTACAGTAAGTCCATTTCTCCTTGGAATGAAAGTAAATGTAAAATTGAAAAATCTTGAGACAGAAGGCGAAGTTGTGATGACTCCTGCTGATGCACCTTTAGATGCTAATGAATTCACGAAATCTACAATTCGTGTAAAATTGGACAAGCTTACTCCTGATATTGTACTCGGAGATTATGCTCAAATTACTTTCTATCAAATGAAAAAGGAGAATGTCATTGTTATAGATACTAATTTAATTCGTATTGCAGGAGATAGAAAGTTTGTGAATGTTCTAGAAGATGGTGTAAGAAAAGAAAGAGACATTGAAATTGGTGCTCAAAACCAAACTCAAACATTAGTTGACAAAGGCCTCTCAGTCGGTGACCTATTAATTAAATAGTAAGGGGTGTAATAATGTTTTTAATAACTATACGAAGAATGTTCAGTAACAAATGGATGCTTATTTGCACTCTTTTGGGTTCAATCATTACAGTTGCACTCCTAAGCAGTATTCCAACCTATACACAAGGTATTATACAAAGAATGCTAATAAAAGATCTTGAGAATTCTCAGCAGCTGACTGGCAGTTTTCCCGGAGGATATCAGTTAAACTATGAAGGCTATTTTGTAACTTCAGATAAAAACTCCTTTAAAACCTTCAAGTCGTATGATAATGAAATTAAAAATGTTATTGCAAAAAGTCCTGAGATTCCAATCTTAACACAAGCTATATATGAAAATGCTGGTACATTTGCTTTATATAAAGCTGAATCACCTAATAAAGTAGTTTCAACAAATCTTTGTTCACTATCAGAGCTTGAAAAGCATATAACAATTGTAACTGGCAAATTACCTTCAAAAACTGCTGAGAATGGCATCTATGAAGCTATATTATCTGAGCAGGCTATGCAAAAGCTCGACCTAACTCTCGGTAATGCCTATGTACTTAGGGATACAATTTTTAATGCTTTCGTCAAAGAATATAAAATAAAAGTTGTAGGGATTTTCACCTATAAGACTCTAGATGATCCATATTGGTATAAAGATATCAAGGAATTTGAGGGTACTGTTTTCATAAATCAGGATTTAATGAATAATGCAGTTTTTGGAAGTGGGATGAAGGGGTTAAGCTCTGCTTCGTGGTATATTGCATATGATTATCATCAAATCAAGGTAAAAAACCTTGATTCAATATTGGCTTCCTTTAAAAATAATGATGCTTGGACACTAAAGCATAACCTTGGTTTTAAAAGGTCTCTTGATGATATAATTAAAAAGAATAAACAAAAAATAAGTAGGCTTGAAATTACTCTTGTAGTACTTGAAATACCAATCCTAGTTATTCTTGCTTTTTATTCTTTCATGATTTCAAAGTTAAAAATAGATTTTGAAAGTAATGAAATTGCGATTATTAAGAGTCGTGGTGGAAGTAGTATTCTTGTTTTTGGTACTTATCTTGTAGAAAGTTCTATAATCTGTATAATTTCTTTAATTATAGGTCCTTTTATTGGACTGTATTTTTGTAGAATATTAGGCTCTTCAAATGGCTTTCTTGAATTTGTTCAACGCGGAGCATTACCTATACAACTAAGCGTGAGTACATATATTTATTCTATTGCGGCTGTACTCTTTATATCTTGTTCAATGCTGATACCAGCCTTTATTGCATCACGAACAAGCATTGTATTATATAAGCAAAAAAATGCACGCCACAAGAAAACTCCATTTTGGAAAAAATACTTTGTAGATGTTGTTCTTGTAGCATTGGCTGTTTACGGTCTTTATAGCTATGAAAGGCAGCAACGTACTCTTTATACTTCTGGTATGGAAGCAACCGACATGGTTATAGATCCACTGTTGTTTATTATTTCAGTTCTTTTTATATTTGGTAGTGGTTTGCTGTTTCTAAGAGCCTTTCCTTATATAGTACAATTTGTTTTTTGGTTAGGTAGAAAACTATGGAATCCCGTTTTCTATGCGTCCTTCATTCAGGTTGGAAGAACTTCTGGTTGGGAACAATTCACCATGATTTTTATAATTATGGCATTGTCTGTAGGAATATTCAGTTCAAACTCAGCACGAACTATTAATAAAAATATGGAAGATAAAGTCTATTACGAAGTAGGAGCAGATACTGTCATCGAGGGACATTGGACAGATAATCAACCACCACCAATACCGGGAATGATTGGTCCGGACCTTCGAAAAAGGGACCCAATGTATTATTATGAACCTCCTTTTGAATTATATGAGGGCTTAGACTCTGCCGAGTCAGTTACAAAAGTCCTTAAAGAAAACCAAGGTTATGCCTATATTGGAGGGCAATTGTTAAAACAAGTTTCAATAATGGGTATTATCCCTAATGAATTTGGTACAACTGCTTGGTTCAGAAATGATTTTTTGCCCTACCATTGGTATCAATATCTAAATCTTATGACTGATACAAATTCTGCCGTATTAGTTTCTAAAGCTTTTAAGGAAAAATTAGGTGCTAAGGAAGGGGATCAAATTCAACTTGCATGGGGTAAAGCTGGAAGTACTATAGCTGCGACTATATTTGCTTTTATAGATTATTGGCCCACGCTAAACCCTAATAGGAAAGTAGAAAATGAACAGAATCCATATTTTGTAGTTGCAAATCTTGATTACATGCAAAAAATGAATTTAGTAGAACCGTATCAGGTCTGGTTAAAAAAGAAACCTGAAGTAACCTTCAATAATCTAAATAAAGAAATAGCTGATAAAAAAATTGAAATAGATTCAATAAATGACGCTTCGCAAAAAGTGATTATTAATAAAAACGACCCAATGCTACAAGGAACAAATGGATCATTAACTCTTAGCTTTATTGCTACAATTATTATAACAATTTTAGGCTTTCTAATTTATTGGATATTATCAATAAAAAAGAGAATACTCCAATTTGGTATTTTCAGAGCAATTGGACTAACCTATAGAGAGGTAATTGGTATGATTGTTTGTGAACAGGTCTTAATTACAGGCAGCTCAATATTTGCGGGTATTGGGCTAGGAAACTTAACAAGTAAGATTTTTGTACCTTTATTCCAAATGGTATATAGTTCTGAACAACAAGTTCCACCATTTAAAGTTATTTCTGATGCTAATGACTATTTCCGTTTGTACGCTATTGTAGCAATGATGCTTGTTTTATGTTTTCTTATAATAGGCAGGCTGATATATAGAATCAATATAAGTCAGGCACTAAAATTAGGAGAGGATTAAAACTATGAGCTCTATTATTTCAGCGCATAATGTCAGTAGGCAATTTCAATCTGGGAAGGATACAATATATGCCCTAAAGGGAGTCAACATGGAAGTTGAAAAAGGCAAGCTGACTATATTAAAGGGACGCTCTGGTTCTGGAAAAACCACTCTTATGAATTTATATGGAGCACTAGACAAGCCAACTTCGGGGAATATATTTTTTGATAATACAGATATAACGAAATTCTCTGAAAGACAATGTGATAAGCTAAGGAGAACCAATATTGGGTTTGTATTTCAATCAGTAGCTCTTATTTCTATGATGTCTGCGTATGAAAATATTGAATTTGGTTTACGTGTTGCAGGATATGATGCAAGTAAAAGAAAAGCAAGAAGTGAAGAATGTCTTCATTTGGTGGGCTTAGGGAAACGTATGCATCATAGACCAAGTGAAATGTCAGGCGGGGAACAGCAGAGGGTAGCTGTCGCAAGGGCTATGGCTCATAAGCCGAAAATTGTTTTTGCAGATGAACCAACAGCTGAACTTGATACACATATGGGACTTCAAATTGTTAAGCTGTTTAAGGATTTGGTTCTTTCGGAAGGGATAACCGTATTAATGACCACCCACGATGCTGGAATGATGGAAGTTGCAGACAAAATCTTTACACTTGAGGATGGTGAAATTGTAGATGAGTGCTGAAGCAGTTAATAGTATGGTTCATTGTGAGAACCTAGTTAAAATATATAAGACAAAGGAAATTGAGGTCGTAGCATTACAGGGGCTGGACTTGACCATAGAAAAAGGAGAAATGATGGCTATAATCGGCAATAGTGGAAGTGGTAAATCTACTCTGCTAAATATGCTGGGTGGCCTTGATCGCCCATCTGCTGGAAAACTTTTTATTGATGGGAAGGATCTTTTGAAATTTACTGACCAACAAATGGTTGACTACAAGCTAGAAACTGTTGGCTTTGTATGGCAAAATAATGCCAGAAACCTTATTTCTTATTTAACTGCACTAGAAAATGTTGAACTTCCTCTTATAATAGCAAAGAAACCACATGCAAGAGCTAGAGCCTTGGAAATTTTAGAAATGGTAGGACTTTCTCATAGAAAAAATAATAAGCTAAATCAACTTTCTGGCGGTGAGCAGCAACGTATTGCAATTTCAATTGCCGTCGTAAACCATCCTAAAATACTTCTTGCAGATGAACCAACAGGCTCTGTAGACTCAAAATCTTCTAATATGATTCTGGACATTTTCAGAGAGTTAAATAAAGCCCTAGGTATCACAATAATTATTGTAACTCATGATAGACAGTTTTCAAAAAAGGTAGATAGAGTTGTTTCAATTCGAGATGGCAGAACAAGCAGCGAATTTATACGTGCAAAATCCTACACTGAGGAATTAGAGGATAGTTTAAATTCCCAAATTAATGAGACTCATGTAGAACTTGCTGTTTTAGATAAGTCAGGTAGACTACAAATTCCAAAGGAATATATAGAATTGTTGGGGATGAATGGCAAAAATAAAATTAGAGTTGAAGCTGAGGGTAATCGAGTTATTCTTTTAAATCCTGATAATGTTTGATAGGAAAGTTAAAAGTTATGAAGATTAAAAAACTCCTTTTTATCAGAGAGTATTTCCATTATCTCAATGTTACTAATATCTAAAGCAGAAATCAGTTCATTACTTAAAGAAGGATACTGTTTTCTCAACAGTATCCCTTGTTTTTATTTGAATAGTATATTAAGATCAATGCCTCCCGCTTCTGTCCTTTTATACTCAACACATTCAAAGATCGTTTTGTTTCACACGCACTTCTTCTAATTATTTTTATAATTCGATTTAGAAATACTACTTGAGTCAATAGTAGCCTGTAAATCTTTTATGTCTATTTTTTTATCCCATTTATTAAAATAACACTTATATATAGAACCACATGTGTTGCATTCTAAAAATTGCTTAGTTTCTTTCTGTTCACGATTATCAAACATATATGGAAGAAATTCTTCTTTATTCTTAAGTCCTGGAGCATCAAAATCAATAAAATATGAATATACATAAGTAGCTTCATATTTTATAAGAAAATTATTGCTTTTACATACTGGGCAAACTAATAATTTTGTATCACTCATGTTTTGCACCCTTTCTATATTTTTTAATATGCATTCAATAGCTCAGAGTGGGTAAAACTGCATATCGTGCCTATCTTAGCCTAAAAAAGAAAAGTTATTATAGTCGTATGTATCTGTTGTCATATAACCACCTTCTTGTAATATTTGCTGATTAAATCTTTTTTAGTATCTTCAGATTTATTAATATTATCCTTTTGAAATAGTTTTATATGCAAACTTAAAAACTGCTCCATCATATCCTTTATACTGAATGATATACTAATGTTGTACCTTGTTTTTACTCCTGCCATATTGATATATTCGTGTGTTTTGCTTAAAAATATAATAAGTATATTGAAAAAAGATAATGGACAAAAAACTGAATAGTATTTACTTCTGTAAAAAATCCCTTATTACTTATTCCATTTTATATAAGTAGTTTAAGTATTATTTGCTAACATTGTTTTGATGCAGCAATCAGTTTTGTAAACGTATATCGTTCTGTGTCGATATATTTTAACCCAAACTTTCCTAAATAATCATACTTAAAATCCTAAAAAATACCTTGGGACATTTCTTTTATATCTTTTATACTCATCACCAAACATAGTTAACAGATGCTTTTCCTCTTGCAGTATTAATAAATGAAATGCAACAACATTGATGACTAGTACAATTAATGTAATTATATTAGAATAGGTAAGGAATAGGCCTACAAACATCAAGTAGAAACCAACAAAAGCAGGATTTCGGCTGAATTTGTATATACCATTAGTCACTAGAGTTGTTTTTGTATTTTTATCTATTCCTACTCGCCAAGAGCTTTTCATGAAAATTGTTGACAGTATAAAAATGCCAACTCCTATTGCTGTTAACATAATGCCTACAAATGTTGTAAATGTATTAATGAAAAAGAAATCAACAATATGTGATGATATTTGATTATGAAATACAATCTCGAGTATCCAAGTTAGTAACCACAATAAACTTGTAGCCTTAACAAACCTTTCTATAATACAAATTAAAATATCGTTACTCAAACCTTGCACATAATTCTTACGATATGCACCTTTTATTAATGTGCGAAGTTTGAGTTTATTCCCTTTTGCCAACACATTAGCATTAATGTTGTTCTTTTTTTTAAGCAGTATTAGCTTTAAAATATATCCAGTTCCAAAAGTAATTAGTAATATAAAAGAAATAATATCATTTATATGCATTTTAACCTCCATACCCACCTGGGCTAAAAAATAATAAAACTATTGTGGAGGTAAGCGCCTGAATAAGTACTTAATGTTTATTACACAAGGCTAACTTCCGCACATGCTTTTGACCAAAAAATTTGCTAAAGAATTCAGTAAAATTACATGAATTGAACATTATATATCTAATGTTTAAACATGTGAATAATTAATCATATATTCATAATATTATAGATATTCGAAAAAATCAAGTAAAAATTGCTGTCTGAAAAGGCTAATTATTTAGTAAAAAACTGTCTTTGACATTTGGGGGCAAAATATATAAAATTAAGACATAATTCGACATTACATAGTAGATTAAGTGTTAGGACTCTTCAAGCTTATTTTTAGACAGTTGATACTTTATCATAACTCAGAATAAACTCTATAAAACCTTTAAGTAGCAATTATGAATAATGGTGGGTTTTTAAGGGCTTATTCTCGTTATGAAAATAAAACGCATACAGAGTGGAAAGAAACTGGGACTCTGTAAAATACTATTGATAGGAGATAGAAATATGCTAGAAAATTCATTAATGAACCATGTAAGGAATGTCAATAAGATTTTAAACTGGGTGTTTTTTGCGCTGGGATTTGTTATGCTAATTGCAGGCATAGCTACAGGTACTATTGCTACAAGTATTATTCCTCTTTCGGTAACAATTGTTTCAGCATTTCTGGCTTTGTTTTTAAGGCATAAGAAGAAGGACACTGCTGTAACATATGTTATAGTTACATCCGCTCTAATCCAAGTACTTCCTTTGCTACTAGTGTCTGGCAGCAATGCTTTTCTTTTAGCTATGCTACCAATTAGTATTGCTGCATTATATTTTAATAAATGGCTTATCATTGCCGTTGGTGCTATCGTAAATGCAGTTTTGATTGTAATACAGTTAGTAACTCCAGGTACGGGCATAGAGGCTTATCTATTTGCTGATGTTTTCCAAATCCTAATAACCATTATAATATTCATATTAGCAAAAGCGGGCGGAAAGCTTATAAAGAATGCAAATGAAAAAGAAGCACAAGCAAAGCAACTTTTAAATGAACTGGAAAAAACCATGGGATTAATAAGTACTAACACATCAGTTTTAAACGCTGATATCTCCAAAGGTAACGAGAATCTTGGAGTAGTTCGTGAAATTAGTAGTTCAATAACAATAGCTACTCAAGAAATTACAACTGGTATTGTTGGTCAGAGTAAAAGTGTTACTCAGATTAATCATATGATGAAAGATGCAGATAAGAAAATATCCGAGCTTACAGAATTTTCACATCAATTGGAAAATGTTTCAGCGAATGCAAGTAATGTAGTAACAGAAGGAACAGAAAATATAAATACCATGGAAAAACAAATGGATATAATCAATCAGGCTGTTACAAAATCCTTGGAGACTGTTCAGGAATTGAATACTAATATGGACGAAATCAACAATTTTCTTTCTGGAATTACACAAATTGCAGAACAAACGAATTTACTTGCTTTAAATGCAGCTATAGAAGCTGCCAGAGCTGGAGAATCGGGCAAAGGCTTTGCCGTTGTAGCTGATGAAGTTAGAAAGCTGGCTGAACAAAGTGCATTTACTGTAAAACAGATTTACCAGATAATATATCAGATAAAGGATAAAACGAAAAATGTTCTTAATGAAGTTAGCAGAGGGCAAGCAGCGACTCAGGATGGTGAGAGGGTTGTCAATACTGTTAATCAGAGTTTTGAAATGATTCAAGTATCTTTTAAGGAGATTGATAGATACATTGCTGACGAAATTAATAGAATTGGAAATATTGCTGATCTATTCTCACATATTGATGAGGAGGTAGAAAGCATTGCAAGTATTTCTGAGGAGCAGGCTTCCTCAACAGAGGAGTTACTGGCAACATTAGAAGAACATAATGCAAACATTGAAGATATCTATAATTTAATGCAGGGCATTAAGACATCCAGTGATAATTTGCAGGGGATTATTAAATAGTAGATGTAAGAAGAATTGTTTGACTGTCAAAAAAACATTAGTGCTGGCTAAATAATAAGATTTTTATATACTGTAAATAATTATACTATTAATTATATTTGATATATTGGCAGGGTAAATATACCTTGCTTTTTGTTTTTAAATATAGTTGAATAAAACTCATTTTGGGTTAAACGTTAATAAAGAGTTTATTTTAGTTAACAAGCTGGAGGGCTGAATGTGATGCTTGAGAATGGATATGAAGAATGTCCCTGTAAGAAAAAGGGCTGTGAAATACATGGTAAATGCTTTGAATGCTTGGAATATCACAAACAAAAGAAGCGCCAAGCTTATTGCAAAAGAAAAAACATAGCAGTACCTTTGAGCAGGAAAAGTAAGGAATAAGCTACAAGCTAATTTTTCCTTTTTCAATGAGGGTACTGAGGCATTGTTTCTTGTGCCAGCTAGACCAATTATTATTAAATGAATAGAAAATTACACAGTTAATAAAAAAATCAAAAAAATATAAAACTTATGTTGACCAAAATGTACTTTTCGTCATACAATGTTTGTGTAGAATGGTATTATGGTAGAATTAAAAACATAATGGGTTATTTTATTAAATTGCCGATGTGGAATTCTGCTTATTTATGCAAATTCTACATGGGCTTATTTATTATTCATTCTTATTCTAAATCGGCTGTTTCTCAAAGGCTCGTAATGTTTGCGAATTTGTGTGAAGAAGTCGCTGAAATTTATTGAATGTATACCAGAGGGGGGATAAAGGTGTTTCTTGGCATATCTGATTATAGCATTTTAGCTGTGTATTTTTTATGTATATTGAGTACTCTTGCATGTGTAGCATATGGATTGTACAACTGGAACAGGGGTGGTGAGAAAGATATTCCAGAGCTGAAGGAAGAGGTGGAATAAAAAAGATTCTAACAAATTCAGCAATTTTCTTGTAATACTATTTGGCATATAAAATATAGAAAGCCGTATTACCGCTTGATTTGTGTGTATAAGTTTGACTAATGGTATAGAGAAGCATACGCAGCAATTTAAAGGGTGAGTACATTTTTAATACAAATTAGTATTGGTTTCAATTCGCATAGCGAGAGTATGTGGTTAAGGATATAAGCGTCGGTCGAATATTCTGGTGATAGCTTACTCTTTAGAATTGTATTAATTTTATTTCAACAATTTCTAAGGAGGATAACAGCAATGTCTGGTTATACAATTATAGTTTTTATTATTTTTCTATTGATTACAATGTATCTTGGGTATCTCGGGTACAAAAACACAAAATCTTCTCAGGATTATCTTCTAGCAGGCAGGAAAACTCATCCGTTAATTATGGCATTATCATATGGAGCTACATTTATAAGTACATCTGCAATTGTTGGTTTTGGCGGATTAGCTGCTAACATGGGGATGGGGCTCTTATGGCTGACTTTTTTTAATGTTTTTATTGGTATATTTATTGCGTTCATATTTTTTGGGAAAAGAACAAGAAGAATGGGGCATACCCTGGATGCCCATACTTTTTCTGAATTATTAGGAAAAAGGTTTGATTCAAAATTCATACAGGGCTATGCTGCGGTACTTATTTTTGTATTTATGCCAATATATGCTGCTAGTGTTATAAAGGGCGGTGCAAATTTTGTTCAGACGTATTTTGGAATACCATATAGTGTTTCATTATTAGCTTTTGTAGCTGTGGTTGCAATCTATGTTTGGATGGGTGGCATGAAGGGAGTAATGTATACCGATGCTTTTCAAGCAGGCATTATGTTTATTGCGATGGTAGTTCTCCTTGTAACGGCATATGTGAACCTGGGAGGAGTAACTTCTGCACATACGCAGCTTACTGAGCTTTTCAGCAATCCTACAATTCAAAAGGATATAGCAAAGTCAATAGCTGGTGGATTTCAGGGTTGGACCTCCATGCCAAAGGGTGGCTCTCCGATGTGGTGGAGTCTTGTTTCAACAATAGTTCTTGGTGTAGGAATTGGCGTATTGGCTCAACCACAACTAGTGGTCAGGTTTATGACGGTAAAAAGCGATAGAGAGCTAAACAGAGCTGTTCTATCTGGTGGGGTTTTTATATTTGCAATGACGGGAGTAGCCTTTGTAGTTGGAGCTCTTGCCAATATACTTCTATTCCAAAAGACAGGTAAAATAGCTATAGTTGCTGCTGGCGGTGTCAATGATAACATCATCCCTCTTTTTATAAAGAATTTCTTACCTGAATGGTTTTCTTCAATATTTCTCGTTTCAATGCTGGCTGCCGCAATGTCTACATTGAGTGCTCAGTTCCACACGATGGGCTCAGCTGCCGGTAGAGACTTATATGAAAAAACTTTTGAAAGAAAGGGAAATTCTTTAGTAATAACAAAATCTGCGACGCTGGTGGTTATATTAATAAGTACAGCAATTGCATGGGCAGCCAGCGGACTTCCAATTGCGGATGGTATTATTGCTAAGTTTACTACTATATTTTTTGAATTGACAACAGCTGCATTTTTGCCTGTTTATGTAGCGGCCTTATTCTTTAAGAGCATTCCTAAAGCAGCTGTAAAATGTGCTATGCTAGCAGGCTCTGCGGCATGGTTTTTCTGGACCTTCTTTGTCCATTCAAATGCTTCATATATGCAGATATGCAAGCTGCTGACAGGGAAAGCCTCTATTGTATTGGGAACATCTTTAGAAAAGTTTTCAATGGTAGGAACAACCTTTATCGCACTTCCGGTGTCAACTATCGTAATGTTGATTATATGGCTAGCTTATGTAAAGACAGGGAAAAGGGATTTAGAAACAAAGCACATTGATAAGTGCTTCGAGAGTATTTAAGCGACACCAAGTCTTTATGTACACATGTTTCATGTAGCCACCTTTGCTATAGATTTTTATTAAAAATATTGTAAAATATGTATAATTATTATAATATATTAAGTAACTACAACAATTAAAAGGGGGAGAAAACATGTTTAATGTAAGACGTATGTTATTGATTGGCGTTTTGTCACTGGTATTTACCGTATCTTTCTCATCTTTGGCGCTTGCCGCTGAATCTGTGGTGAGCCAAGAGGTAACAAGTTCTGAAAACATTGATATCGGTATGTCCAAATATTTTTGGTATCATCAGATTGTTTCAGAAAAGCCACTCTACTTAAAGGATGCCGATACTGGTACCTGGTATGATAGTGTAAAGGGCAAGGTTGTAATCAAATGGAATAACTTGATACCAATTTTTAACTCATTAAATGCAGATTTACAGGTGGCTGATGATTTAAGGTACGAGTTTACGTTAGTTTGTAGCGAGAGCTGTTCTTCCGATTCTATTAATGGGACTTTTGATATCAAAAGAAATGGGGTACTGGTTGCATCAAATATTAAGGGTCAGCTTTATGGATTAAACTTGAATGAGGGCGATTATTTCAAATTTTATTCTGACGACATGGATTGGCATTTTAGTGCTTATATTACTGATAGGATTGATGGAACAATTAATATTAGCAAATAAAGCATCAAGGATTTATATAAGTAACTCAACTTTCCCATACAGAAAATCTATCGGTGTTCAAACTTATCAATGGTTTGTTGCCGAAATAATTGCTCGAATTAGTAATGGCTCATCTCAGCATTTTAGCTGTCGCACACATTCACCATCCATGGTTCATGGTGTGCTAAAACCGACATCGTGTCGGTTTTTCAGCAAAAAACTTCGATTTGCCAACTAATTCATGCAATTATTTCTAACCCAACTTTCCATTGATAAGTTGAACACCTATAATTCAACTGGGAAAGTTGAGTAAGTAAGTATTAAAACTAAAAATCAGTTTAGTATCGTTACACACATTCTATATAATTTTATTTATACATAAGCAAAATAGAAAAGGCTTTTGAGGGTTGCACCTTGAAGGCCTTTTACTTTGACTAAAGTCAATTACGGTTCAAAGTCTTATATGATTTTTTGTAACAGATGAGTACAATACAATTGGAAATATAGCAGATAAACTATCACAAATGCCATTAAGCTGTTAAAATGTTATTATATGATGATACCTACCTAGCTCGTAAATGGGTAAAAAAAGTTACTGTGTATCGGATGTCATCGCAGTTTTATATTACAAATAGCTATTTTTTAGCTGCTATGATTATTTTTTAAGGAGAACTATCGTGAAAATAACAATAGTTTATGGTACAGAGCGCAAAGGTACTACATACAATATTGCTCAGAAAGTGGTTGAAAATATTGAAAATGCTGAGGTGACTGAGATTTTCCTTCCAAGGGAGTTACCTGAGTACTGTATATCATGCCTCAGATGTTTTACCGAAGAACAAGGAACCTGTGCTCATAGTCGTTATACCAATCAGATACGTGAAAAGCTCCTTTGGGCAAATTTAATTATATTAACTTCGCCTGTATATTCATTTCATGTTTCTGGTCAAATGAAGGTGTTTTTAGATCATTTTGCAAACATGTGGATTGTTCACCGCCCTTATAACGAAATGTTTAATAAGCAAGGCTTGGTTATAGCAACAGCATCAGGTCCTGTTTATTCAAAAACACTTAATGAAATGAAAGATAGTCTGGATTTTTGGGGAGTTGCAAAAACATATAAACTAGGCTTTGCAATAATGGAAGTAAGTTGGAGTAAGATTTCTCCAAAAATTAAAAAGAAAATTTTTAATAAGGCAAAAGCTATAGCTAGAAAAATTAAAGCCAATAATGGAAACATAAAACCCTGCTTTAGAGTGCGTAAATGGTTTTTTATAAGTCGTTTTATGCAAAAGAAAATAAAAGCGAGTCCTCCTGATGTAGCATATTGGGAAGAGAAAGGCTGGACAGGAAAAGTACGTCCTTGGCGCACATGATGGATATATAAACGTAAGTTAGTACAATATTAGTTAAGAGGTGAAAGTTAATGATATTTTATTTTTCTGGAACGGGCAATTCAAAATGGGTTGCGGAATATTTAGCAAATAAGTTGGATGATAGTGTGACAAATATTGTAGATGTAAAGGATGAGTCTTATACCTTTACAGAGGGACAGAGGATAGGCCTGGTTTTCCCGGTGTATGCTTGGAGTGCACCACAGCTTGTATTTGAATTCGCAAGAAAAATAGCTGTACATGGCGCATTTGTCTATTCCGTTTGTACTTGCGGCAGTGAAGCAGGGAAAACAATGAAACAACTTGGTAAAGTCATTCCGCTAAATAGCGCTTATAGCATTTCTATGCCAAGTAATTATATTATTGGTATGAATTCTGAAAGTGAAGAAGGAATACAAAGAAAGATAGCAAATGCCAAACAGAGACTTGATATAATTTGCAACGATATAGATAATTGCATTTCCAAATCAGATATTACAGAAGGGAGCCTTCCTACTATAAAATCAGGCTTGGTTGCACCTATGTTTAATAAATTTGCCCGTACGACAAAACCATTTAAAGTTACAGAAGGTTGCAATTCATGCGGGCTTTGTGAAAAAGTTTGCTTGGCGAAAACAATTGAGATTAAAGATGGAAAGCCAATGTGGGGAAAAGAATGCTACCAATGTCTTGCATGCATAAATCGTTGTCCTCAAAAAGCAATTGAGTATGGGAAATCGACCGTAGGAAAATTAAGGTATTATTTTAAGGAAGGTTAACTGTTATAAGCGAGCAAAGATTAGAATGTAATACAATCATAAAATCATAACCTATATCTACTACACTTTTCTCATATTCACTATTATTTAGTACAATGATTACATAATTTTTAGTATTATCTCTAATTATAAAAGCTATAACTGGGTAGATAGCCACCATGATGCACGATCTGTTTATTACCACTGGAATTGCTACTAGAATCACTGTGGCCATCACTATTTTCTACGATATCTCCATCAATAACCATCCATAGGCGTAACTTTTCTTTATGGGGAGTAAACATTTCTTGTAACGATTACTTTCTGCAGTACCCAAGATAAAAACTTCTTTAATAATAAAGACCTCTGATTGCTAAATCCATCAGAGGTCTTTTAGATGCTCTTGCTGTCGCAAGTTATATTATTCTTCTTCTAGGGCATCCAATAAATAGTACCCCATGTCCATTGCGCGTTTTTCATATTCAGTATTACTCAATATGATGACTACATAATGTTTGGTATTATCTCTGATTATAAATGAACTGTAACCTGGCAGATAACCGCCATGATGTACAACATCCGCTTCTTTGGGATGGTCATCATTTGCTATACTGCTTGATGCACTATTAGAAATATCGCTGTGCTCGTCAGCTGCTTCTGCATCATTCTCTGTGTTTTTTTCATCAATAAACCAGCCATATCCATAATTTTCTAAATGAGGAGTAAACATTTCCTTTAAAGATTCATTTGTAATAAGCTTTCCGATATTTAAAGCTTTATTCCATTTATATAGGTCTTCAACAGTAGAATAAATTCCTCCTGCTGCATATGTAAGTGTAGGTTCTGCTTCAATTGATTTTTCATATGTAATTGAGGGCTCTGCTACTTTTTCTTCCGTTAATTCAGTATTTTTTGCGACAGGCTTTTTATATCCAATTGCCCTGTCAGCTATTCCGGATTTGTCATTGGTACTTTTTGTATTGCTTAAGAATCCAGAGTTATTCATATTTAAAGGTTTAAATATATTTTGTTCAATATAGTCCTCATATTTCATTCCTGACACTTTTTCTATTATATATCCAAGCAATGCATAATTTGAATTGCTGAATTCATATTTTGTTCCAATATCAAAATTGAGGGGCTTATTTTTGAATAAATCTATCACTTCTGCAGAAGTATATGTGCGCTTTCCAATTTCTATAGAATCCACATGTGAATATAATTCAGGTATTCCAGAAGTATGTGTGAGCAGATGATAGATTTTGAGCTTATCACCATTGGGGTAATCGGGAATATACCTATTAACAGTGTCCTGTATGTTTAGTTTATTCTTTTCTTGAAGCATCATAATTGCGGTAGCAGTAAACTGTGAGGTGACAGAACCAATTCCAAAAACAGTCTGGGGCTTGTTAGCAATGTTTTTGTCATGGTCAGCGTTACCATAGCCGCTGCTTAGTAAAACCTCATCACCCTTTGCAACTAGAACAGAGCCATCAAAGTCTGAGTATAAGCTCATTACATTTTGCAATTTCTCCTGAGTTTCTTTGTTAGTATCGTTATTACTGGTACAGCCTGTAAATAATACTGAAAGAGTTAGTGTCAAAGTTAGTAAAACTAATAGATATTTCCTAAGCATAATAACTATCATTCCTTTCCGCTGTGCTTAAGGCACAAAAAGTGATAAAAAATTGGTGCTGAACCTCAGATATGTTGCAAAAAATTAACTCTACTAAGGTGAGCGGGCCTTCCTTTAGCGAAGCCTCAAAAGTGAAAATCAAGTGTATATTATTGTTTTTAACCGATAGAAATTGACTTAAAAACAATTAAATTATACCAATTTCGACTTGGCATGTCAAAATATAGATTTTAAGGAATGTTATTTACAGAGGAAATAATAGTTAATATTTAGCGTGATTTTCAATGTTAAAGTAAAATTAATACCCAACTTCCCAGTTAAAAATTGTAGTGTGGGAGCTATCAATGGAAAGTTGAGTTGAGTATTATTTTCTGGAGATTAATAGTCCTTGACTAAGGCGTTAACTGTATATAGCATTATAAAGAGCAGATATAAGCAATATATTTATTTTAAAATAGCTTTGTAAATATACTTTGTATAAATTTCTATGGTATAATATAATTGAAAAAAATACGCATAGATTGTTTTACTTGTAAATACAATAAATAATTGTGGAAGGAAGAGTCAAACACAATGATTATGAAGAAAGTTGCGCAGATTAAATCGTTACATGGTTTGGATGCAATATTATCAAGTGATGAGATTGAAAATATTAGAGTAAGCTTTTTTGAGATGCAGCATTTATATCAATCAGCAACACGCGAGATAAGTACAAAACTGGAAATACTAGATGACGAATTTAAGTTTATACATAGGCGAAACCCAATTCATAATATGCAAAGCCGTATAAAATCAATAGAAAGTATCTTTGAGAAATTGAACAGAAAAGGGCTTGATATAAGCATAGAGGCTGCTAAGGAACATTTGACAGATATAGCAGGCATAAGAGTAGTATGCTATTATATTGAAGATATTTACAAGATTGCAGAGATGCTGAAGAGTCAAGATGACATTACACTTATCCGACAAACGGATTATATAAAAGAACCCAAGCCCAATGGTTATCGCAGTTTGCACTTGGTTGTCAAAGTACCTGTATTTTTTTCTGATAGAAAGGAAATTGTCCCTGTTGAGATACAGATCCGAACAATGGCTATGGACTTCTGGGCTAGTCTTGAGCATCAATTAAGATATAAAACTATGGAAACAGTTCCGCCTTCAGTATCACAAGAACTGTTTGAATGTGCTGAAAAAATCGCATATACAGATTTAAAAATGCAGGATATTTATAAAACTCTAATGAAATACAATTGCGACACAGAATTTGAGTTGGACTCAATTTGATTTCCTGATTATTGGATTGTTTTCAATATGAAAAATATTTTAGTATAAAGTCTTGAACTTAAGGGATAACCTAGTTTGAGGCTTTTTATAATGTCTTAATAAATTAAGTAACAAATTAGTAACTCAACTTTCCCACACAGAAAATCTAATGGCGTTCAAACTTATCAATGGTTTGTTGCCGAAACAACTCGAAAGCATAGTTGGTGCTTACATGGTGCACTTTCGAGTCTCAAAAAACGCAAGCGTTTTTTGCCGATATGGGGGTATTTATTTATCAATGCTTTAGCCGACTTTCCACATTAACCATCCATGGTTCATAGTATGCTAAAACCGACATCGTGTCGGTTTTCCAGCAAAAAAACTTAGAGCTTGCTGAACAGTTGTAAGGTGTACATGAATACTATTTTCGATATTATATTAATACTAGAATCATTGCATTCATTCAGCAAGCTTTTTTACCAACTAATTCATGCAATTATTTCTAACCCAACTTTCGAATGGAAAGTCGAGCTATTCTTAAGTTTACCAATGGCTTGTTTACAAATAAACTAACTTATGTCATAAAATTATTTAACTTTTCATTTGATAAGCTCCCACACCTACAATTTTTAAATGGAAGAGTTGAGTTAGCAAGGAAAGTTTATCAAATTAAGATTAAAAATAATATGTTTGTGTCAGATTTAATAAATTAGCTTCGAAATATATAGTGTGTATTGAATAAAACTTGTGATGCTTCGTTTTGTTGCAAATACGGTATTTAGTTTGTTATTCATACTTTTAATTGAAATTAGTATATGCTATTTTTAAATGCAGCCCATGTAAATGTGTTATTGATTTGAGAAGGGAGAGTGTTTTTTTGGAAGACAAAATAGTGGCACTGTTAGAGAAAAAGCCGGAAAAAGGTCTTGAGAAACTTATGGATATGTATACTGGCTTGGTTTATACAATTGTTTATAATAAACTTATTTCATTTTGTACCAAGGAGGATATTGAGGAATGTGTCAGCTCAGTGTTTTTTGAAGCTTACGAAAAAAGGTCTAGTATTGACCTGACAAAAGGAACGCTTAAAGCGTTTCTAGCGGTTTTGGCGAAGAGAAGAGCCATTGATGTTTTTAGAAAGAAGGAGAAGGATATAGGAAAGGTAGTTTCTCTTGAACAATTTGAAGTAAAAAAACAAGAAGAGCTAATTGATATAGAAGTGACAAGCCAAGGCAATGAGACAAAGAATATGGTTGTTGAAAGCATAAAGTCCTTAGGTGAGCCTGACAGTGAGATATTTATCAGAAAGTATTATTTTGGACAAAGTACGAAAATTATAGCCAATATATTAGGCTTAAAAGAAAATACAGTGGACAAAAAGGTTTCACGAGGACTTGTAAAACTAAGAAAAATACTAGAAAAAGATATAGTATTGGAAGAATATAAAGGTAACTATAAAGAAGAATGTACACCCAAAGGTTTTTTTGTGCCAGAAACAGGTGTGGCATTAAATATGCAAGAAAGGAAGGATATCTAATATGGAAAAGAAAATTATTGATATGCTTGATACTCTTGATATATATGAGACTGATAAACTGCTGGATACTGATTTGAATATGAAAATAGATGCCTCAACTATGAAAAGAATTAAGAAAGCTGTATATAAAAAAGCAGGAGTAAATAGAAGTAAAAATATTATCAAAAAAGGACTTACTGTAGCGGTAGCAGCCGTATTATTACTTGTAATATCTACATTTGCAATAGGGGTTGACAATATTGCCAATGCATTTGGCAGATTATTTGCCTTTATTCCAGGCTATGGCATAGTAGAAAATAATGAGATAATCAAATACACCGTTGATGGACGCAATTTACGTTCTGAAAATGATATTGCAATTATAACCTTAAATAATGTAATAGCAACAGAAAATAAAATAAGTGTAGCTTTTGAATTGTTTAAGAAGAATTTCGACGAGAGTAAGCTGCTTGAAGAAAAACAAAAAGAGTGGAAGCGATTAGAAGATGGATTAGAGCCTAAAAACCCTACAATTTTGCTTCATGTTAATGGAAATGAGTTTAAAATGGTTAGTTCTTCAATTGGTGGCGGGGGAGAAACAGATCATGTTTTCATAGACTTTGAGGTCAACCCCGAGGACATTAATTCAAAGACAACATATACGCTAGAATATAAAGAATATAACCTATCAATTGATTTTAAACTAAAAACATACGATAGCTTTGAAAGCCTGGATGAAATTGGACCAACAGGCACTCACAACAGCATTTCCATAACTGCTGTCTCAAGTAAAAAAGATAATAAGCTAGAGGTTGAACTATATACCATTAATAAAAGCAATTACAATATTAGTTCCTTCACCAAGGAGTATGACAAAGGGTATGAGGGAAGGGATATATTGCTTCAAACCAGTGAAGGAATACGGGAATATACTACTCCTGGTAGTTCCATGGGCGCAAACAATAAATTCTATTTTGACCTTTTATCTGATGAAAAGGATTTGGTATTAAAAATTCCTTATCTGATTGTTGAGAGCAATGAAAGCCAGAATATTTCTCTGAAAATACCAAAGGAAGGCGAAGAACTAAAACCTAATAAAAAAGTTGAATTTAACGGTAGCACTCTGATTATTACAAAAGTAGAGAAAGTTAAGACTGATGTAAATGCTTTTGGTGACTTAAGAATTAGTTTCCGATATGAAAACAAGCATAATAACATGGTTATGTGCAACGCTAATTTCTATAGAACAAATTTATTGGGAGTTATGGAAGGTGGCGGATATTCTAGTACTCTTGATGAAAATGGTATTGTTAAGGCTATTGATTTTGCTTTAGAAAAAGGCGATGATAAAGTCCTTAGATTAAAGATAGATAGACCTAAATATTATTTGCTAGATGAATATAATTTAGAAATTAAATAAATATTTTTAGTAAATGCTGGTTTTTTTATACGGTTAAGTAATTTCGGCTAACAGCAATGGAATACATGAAAGCTTGTCAGAATGATATAATAAGGAAGTATAATATATTTACATTAAAATCAGGAGACTCAATAAAAAAATGAAAAACAGTTTTAAAATACTTTTATTATTTATAGTATTATGTACAGGCATCGTATTTACGTGTATAGGCTGTGCAAATAGTAGCCAAAAGCTAGATTACAATGAAGTGAACGGGTATGTGTCAGAGCCTATATCAGCAAAAACTGATGCCGAGAATAATAAGTCCGCTACCACTTCTGAGAAATACAATTCAGAAAAAGCTGAGACACAAAAATCATCAAAGCAGGCACAACGAGAAGCTATGGATACCCAATTGCCTTCTGAAGAAAATACTTCAAGGTCAACCTCTATGCACAAAACAGATGAGAAAATAAAATTGCCTCTTGAGGGGTTAACCATATGCATTGATGCGGGACATGGAAAAACTGATAGAGCAGCTAATTTAAAGGAACCTATAGCGCCTGGCTCAAATATTATGAAAGCAGCCATTGCAAGCGGAACTTCTGGTGTTGCTACTAAAATCACTGAAGCAAGTTTAAACTTATCTGTTTCAAAAAAATTGGGAAAGGCATTATCTGAAAAGGGTGCTAATATATTAATGATAAGGGAAACCGAATATTGTGATTTGACAAATGTTGAAAGAACGGAACTTTGGAATTCGTCTGGTGCTGACTTGACAATTAGAATACATGCAAATGGACTAAATGACAATACAGTATCAGGAGTACTTATGATGGTGCCTGGCAACAAATACATTAAAAATGAAGAAATGGTTCAAAAAAGTGCACTTATTGGGAAATATATTTTAGAAGGGGTACTAAAGTATACTAAAGCTAAATCAAGAGGAACGGCTGTAAGCAACGAACTCACAGGCTTTAATTGGTCAAAAATACCAGTTGTATTGCTTGAGATGGGATTTATGACTAATCCGGAGGAAGATAAACTACTAAATACCGATTCATATCAAAACAAAATAGTAACAGGCATAGTAGAAGGTATTGAGAAGTACCAAATTGGAATGAATATTAAATGAAATGCTGAAGATAATTAAAGCTAATTTCAAAAATAATACAATCTTACTTGACCTATAGCCTAAGATAAATTACAATCAGAATAATAGATATATTTAAAGAATATTTACAAGAAAATTTATCATAAGAGGTGCCGCAATGGGGTTTAATAATGAGGTTGTAAATAAAGTTTTAAGTTCATTCGAAATTGATAAGGATAGTATGATTAATATAGCCATGCTATTTAAAAATACTATGGAAGAGGGTTTAAAGGGCCAAAAAACATGCCTTAAGATGATTCCATCATATGTTGGAAAGCCTACCGGAAAAGAAAAAGGTACTTTCATGACAATGGATATGGGTGGAACTAATCTAAGGTGCACAAAGTTTAAGATAGAAGATGGCAAATTTGAAACCCTCGTTGAAAAGAAAGAAAAGCTTATAAATAAAGAAAAGAATTATGACCTTACCAAGTCTGATATTACTGCAAAGCAGCTTTTTGGATTCATTGCTGATTGTATGGCTAGCATAACAGAACAAGGTGAAAGTATGTATTTGGGTAATACCTTTTCATTTCCATGCAGACAAGAAGACATTAATGAGGCATATCTCATTTACTGGACAAAGGAAATTGCTACATCTGGTGTAGTAGGGCAAAATATAAACCAACTATTAGCTGAGGCTCTTAAGGAGAAGAGTATAAATATAGAGCCTGTGGCTTTGATAAATGATACAGTTGGAACATTATTGGTTGCAATGTATAGCTATCAGGATGCTGATATTGGTTCAATTATGGGAACAGGACATAACACCTGCTATCTTGAAAACAATCATCCTATTAATGGTGGAAAGATGATAGTAAATCTTGAGTCGGGAAATTACAATATAGGTTTACCTGTAACTAAATATGATGAGATAATTGACAAGAATAGTCAGATTCCGGGCTCACAGCTTTTAGAAAAAATGGTATCTGGATATTATATGGGTAGCTTAGTTAAAGAAATATGCCTTGATTTCTTTAACAGCAAGGCGCTGTTTGCAACTAATGATGTGGATACAAAGGATTTCTTTGATCAAAATTTCAGTGCACTTACAGTTGAAAACTTTATACTATATCCTTCAAAGTGTGAAGATCAGTACAATTGCTCTTATGAAGATGCACAGATAATAAAGGCAATATCAGAGGCAGTTTTAAAAAGAGCAGTTCGAATAGTAGCAAGCTCTTATTTAGGAGTTCTATTCCATCAAGAGAATAAGGGCTCAGAAATTAAGAACAAGCATGTTATCGCAATTGATGGAACCATCTACGAAAAAATGCCAAAGGCTCCAAAGCTTATGGAAGAAGCATTTAAGGATGCTTTGGGCGAAGATGCTGCAAATATTGATATTAAGCTTGTTAAAGACGGTTCTGGTTTAGGAGCTGCTATAGCGGCGGCTGTGGCAGTGACACAGAGATAAAAGTTAGTTTGCTGCTAAATAGAATTAATATAGAGATTTTATATAAGTAAAACAAAAAGTGGTTTTCCTAGGAGACCACTTTTGTTTTACTTAGGATTGTTGAAAATAAATATAAACACCTATAATTTTCAACTGCAAAAGCTGAGTAAGTCAAGTATATTTCACTAAATATTTTTTCACTAAAAGCTATTCATTACCTGTGTAACTAAGCTTTGGACATTACATTTAGCTATCACCCTATAGCTTCCTTCATCCCTCGAACATATTCATACAAGGGTTTAGCGGCATTTTCACCATGCTCTTCTATTATTTTAACTATAGCACTACCCACAATAATTCCATCAGCATATGTGCTTATTTGGGTGGCTTGATCTGGTGTGGATATACCAAAGCCCACAGCTACAGGAACATCGGTGGCAGCTCTAATGTTAGACAAAATGGAGGAGAGGTCTGTTTTGATTTCACTTCTTACTCCTGTTACACCCATTGAGGAGACACAATATACATAGCCCTGTGCACTGCTTGCTATTTTGCCTATTCTTTCTTGTGAGGTGGGTGCAATTAATGAAATAATATCAATACTGTACTTTTCACTAAAAGGCATAAGCTCTTCCTTTTCCTCGAAGGGGATATCAGGTATTATTACTCCATCGACACCATTATTATTACATTCCCTGAAAAAGTGGTCATAACCATATGTGAATACTGGGTTTAAATAGGTTAAGAAAACTATTGGAATCTGAGTTTTTAAACGGACAGCTTTAACCATGCTAAATATTTTATCTAATGTGGTATCAACAGATAAAGCTCGTACATTGGCTCTTTGTATGACCTCACCTTCTGCAATAGGGTCAGAAAAGGGGATACCAATTTCTATTAAGTCGGCGCCAGCTTCCACCATTGAAAGTATGAATTCCTCTGTTTTATCAAGAGATGGATCACCTGCTGTTAAAAAGCCTATAAAAGCCTTACCATTTGCGAATGCATTTTTTATTTTACTCATTTATATCCACCCCCATATATTTTGCTATAGCTGCAACATCCTTATCTCCACGGCCTGAAAGACAAATTACAATTATTTTATCTGAGGACATTTTTGGTGCAAGCCCCATAGCATGTGCCACAGCATGTGAGCTTTCTATTGCTGGAATAATGCCTTCCACCTTGGAAAGATATTCAAAGGCATTAATTGCTTCAGCATCTGTTATAGGAACATATCTAGCGCGTTTAATATCATGAAGATGTGCATGCTCAGGACCTATTCCTGGATAATCTAGACCAGCAGATATTGAATAAACAGGTGCAATCTGACCATGCTCATCCTGACAGAAATATGACTTCATACCGTGAAATATTCCTAGCTGACCTTTTGCAATTGTTGCAGCATGGTAATCAGTATCTATACCTTTTCCAGCTGCTTCACAGCCTATTAATTCAACAGAAGGGTCATTAATAAAATCATGGAAAAGTCCCATGGAATTACTGCCTCCACCTACACATGCAATTGCAACATCAGGAAGTTTGCCTTCTTTATCAATCATTTGCTCTTTTACTTCTTTACCAATTACACTTTGAAAATCACGTACTATCATTGGAAATGGATGAGGTCCCATAACTGAACCTAGAACATAGTGTGTGTCATCAATACGTGTTGCCCACTCTCGGAAGGTTTCATTAACAGCATCCTTAAGTGTTTGAGTACCACTGGCAACAGCATGAACTTTTGCACCCAAAAGCTCCATCCTAAAAACATTAAGTGCTTGGCGCTTAGTATCTTCTAGACCCATAAATACTTCACATTCCATACCCATCAATGCGGCGGCTGTAGCAGTAGCAACACCATGCTGACCAGCACCTGTCTCTGCTATAACACGTTTTTTTCCCATCTTTTTTGCCAATAAAACTTGACCTAACACATTATTAATTTTGTGGGAGCCAGTATGGTTTAAATCTTCTCTCTTAAGATAAATTTTTGCGCCACCCAAATCCTCAGTCATTTTTTTTGCATAATATAAAAGGGAAGGTCTGCCAGCATATTCCCTCAATAATGTAGTAAGTTCATTATTAAAGCTATAGTCATTTTTGTAGTAGTTATAGCTTTTTTCTAGCTCAATTATTGCATTCATAATTATTTCGGGAATATATTGACCTCCGTGATTACCATATCTTCCATTTGTCATTTATCTCACACTCCTTATAAAATGTTTTATTCCTTAAAATTGTTCCGCACTAGACTTACTATGTCTATAATTTTGTTTCTATCCTTAACACCATTTGTTTCTACTCCACTGCTTACATCCAGACAGTATGGCTTAGAACTGTCTATAGCTGCTTTTGCATTGCGTGAGTTTATGCCTCCTGCGAGAAAAAATGGTTTTGTTACATCTCCTGCTAATGTCCAGTCAAAGGTTTTACCAGTACCGCCATATTCTTTATCTGAGAATGTATCCAAGAGTAAAAATTCGCAGGATAACTGCTGTGCAGCCAATATTGAAGTTAAATCCTTTACCCTTATAGCTTTAATAATAGGCTTGCTAATTTGTTGACTTAGGTTTGCTAAATACTCCTCATCTTCATCTCCATGAAGCTGAACATAATCAATTACGTTAGATTGACATAGCTGCTTGATATTGGATATATTTTCATTAACAAAAACTCCTACTGCTTTAATTCTGCAATCAAGTGAATTTTTGAGCTGGAAAGCAGTATCAGCACTTACCCTCCTGCGGCTATTGGCAAAAACAAAGCCAACAAAGTCAGGCAAAGCTTCATTTACATATTCTATATCCTGTATTCTTGTAAGACCACATATTTTTATTTTAGTCATAAGCTATGTCCAGTTTTCAGTTAAAGGTCAAAAAATTATAGTTGACTTTTTTAAATACTGGTTTTTCTCTCTTTCTCTGTTATTTTGTACTCATAATTAATTCAAATTTCGCAGTTGAATATACTACCGCGCTAATAAATTTTTAAGTTGTGCTAACTTGCTCTCAGCTTTTGTAGCTCGGCGGTGATATTTCCGCTTCGCATTAGTGTTTCACCAATAAGAACTGCATTTGTACCATTTTGACGTAAGGCTGCTATATCTGATGGGGTTTTTATTCCGCTTTCAGAAACGAAAATTTTATCATCAGGAGCCAGCTTTCTAAGCCTTGCACTGGTATTAATATCAACTTCAAAGGTTTTTAAATTACGGTTATTAACACCAATTATTCTTGCACCTGCTTCTAATGCACTATAAAGCTCTGTTTCATCATGCGCCTCCACAAGACAGGAAAGACCTAGACTATCTGCAATTTGAATATATTCCTTCAACGCATTTGTATCTAATAAGGCGCATATAAGAAGTACTGCATCGGCACCGAGCAGATGAGCCTCATATATTTGATAAGGATCAATAGTAAAGTCTTTACGGAGTATAGGGATTTGAACTGATTTTTTTATTTCTTTTAAGTAATCATCGTTTCCCAAGAAAAAGTAAGGCTCTGTAAGAACAGATATTGCATTTGCACCGGCTTTTTCATATTCTTTAGCAATTTGGATATATGGAAAATGCTCAGAAATTATTCCCTTTGAGGGGGATGCTTTTTTGACTTCACAAATGAAGGATATATCTTTAGTCTTTAGAGCATTTTCAAAAGTAAAAGGCAAAAAAGTTTGATATTTCTTAGCATTAGCTTTTAAGACTTCAATGGAATTAATAGCCTTTGCTGTTCTAATTCTAATTTTTGTATGTTCAACTATTTTGTCAAGTATCATACTGACCTCCCATGCCCTACTGGGCATAAAATTTGGAAAACTTACAGTGGACAGCCTGTGTTTCGCAGAACTTAAGCATCATGTTTATTTGCTGTCCACACTGGCAAAAACCACTTGTTGTTTTTATAGCTCGAAATCACCTTGTTTGAGTAAATTTATTTTCGGGCTTATTAGGCAAATGAATTTGATAACTGAATGAATTTATTTAACTGAGAGAGAGCAGCACCGCTGTCAATGAGGTTTTCAGCCATTTTTACGCACTCTCTGAGAGTTACTTTATTATATGCCATATACAAGCACAGTGCCGAGTTCAGTACAACGATATCCCTCTTAGGACCCTTTTTACCTGATAATATATCAATAGCAATATTCGCATTTTCTTTTGGAGCTCCGCCTGTTAAATCTTCTGGGAGACATCTCTTAAGCCCCAATTGTTCAGGAGCTAAAAAGAAGCTGTTTAGTGTTCCGTTATTTACTTCGCAAACTGTAGTAACATCACAAAGAGTAACCTCGTCAAGTCCATCGTGACCATGCACAACCATTGCTCTCTTTATTCCAAGGTTTAAGAGTACTTGTGCCAGAGGTTCAACCAGATTTTCGTCATATACACCTAATAGTTGCATGTTTGCTCCAGCAGGATTGGAAAGAGGCCCTAATATATTAAAAATAGTTCTTACTGACATTTCCTTGCGAACTGGTGCAGCATACTTCATGGATGAATGATAAGTTGGGGCAAACATAAAGCACATGCCAATTTTTTCTAGTATTTGTGCGCTTTGCTCGGCAGTAAGGGCAATATTTATTCCCAGTGCCTCAAGGACATCTGCACTTCCGCATTTACTTGAAACAGAGCGATTTCCATGCTTTGCAACAGGTACTCCACCTGCTGATATTATGAAGGCTGAAACCGTTGAAATATTGAAGGTGAACGCTTCGTCTCCACCAGTACCTACAATGTCAAGAACATCTGTATTTGGATTTATTCTCAGACTTTTCTCTCTCATAACACTCGCACAGCCAGTTATTTCGTCAATGGTTTCGCCCTTCATACGCATTGCAGTGAGGAAGGCTGCAATTTGCGCATTGCTAGCTCGGCCTTCCATGATTTCTTCCATTACTGATTTAGTTTGCTCAAGTGAAAGGTTGTTTTTGTTAATAACCTCATAAATAGCTTCTTGTATCATTATACATTACCTCCTATTTTAAGAAAGTTCTCTAAAATGCTTTTTCCATTTGGAGTTAATATTGATTCTGGATGGAATTGAACTCCATATAAATCATAGTCTCTGTGTTTAACTCCCATAACTTCACCATTGCTATCTTCAGCAATAACAAGCAGTTCGTCGGGTAATGTTTGACGGGCTGCTGCTAGGGAATGATATCTGGCACCATCAATAATGGGGGGAAGACCTTTGAAAAGAGCACTTCCATTTGCAATGTGAACTTTTGAAACTCTACCATGCATTAGAACCTTTGCATATGTAATTGTTCCTCCAAAAACTTCACAAATAGCTTGATGTCCAAGGCATACACCCAAAATAGGAAGCTTGTTGTAAAAATAGGATATTACATCCTCGCAAATGCCGGCATCCTTTGGTCTTCCAGGACCAGGCGACAAAATAATATGTGAGGGCTTTAAAGCTTCAATTTCATTTATTGTAAGTTGGTCATTTCTAATTACTTTAATATTGCTGTTTAAAACGCCAACCAGTTGAAAAAGGTTGTATGAAAAGCTGTCGTAGTTATCAATTAGTAATATCATTATTTTATCCCCCCTACAGACATTTCTATGGCATTAATAATTGCTTGTGCCTTGTTTGCTGTCTCAATATATTCAGTTTCAGGAACGCTGTCTGCCACAATACCTCCACCCGATTGAACGTATACTTTATTATCTTTTAAAACTGCCATCCTGATTGCAATACAGGTATCCATGTTCCCTGTGAAATCAATATAGCCGATTGCTCCGCCGTAAATTCCTCTTTTATGTCCCTCTACCTCATTAATTATTTGGCAGGCACGGATTTTTGGAGCGCCTGAAAGGGTACCAGCTGGAAGAAGTGCTGAGATTGCATCAAGCTGGTCAAGCTCCTTACGCAGTTTGCCTACAACCTTTGATTCAATATGAATAACATGTGAATACTTTCTTATGCTTAAATAATCTTTTACCTCAACGGAACCAAATTCACTTATTTTACCTAAGTCATTTCTACCTAAGTCAACCAGCATATTATGTTCAGAAAGCTCCTTTTCATCACTTAGAAGCTGATCAATTAACCGAATATCTTCCTCTTCACATTTACCTCGTGGCCTTGTTCCAGCGATGGGGAAGGTGGAAAGGTTTCCGTCCTCAAGCTTAATAAGTGTCTCTGGAGATGTTCCTGTTATTTCTACATCATCAAACTTTAAGAAAAACATGTACGGTGAAGGATTTGTAGTTCTAAGAGTTCTATAAGTGTCAAAAAGACTGCCTTCAAAGTCTGCTGATTTACGGTTTGATGGAACAGCTTGGAAAATATCACCCTCATGAATATAATGTTTTACTTTATCAACTATGGTAGAATACTCTTCCTTGCTAAAGGTGGGCTTAAAGGGTGATAGCAGCCTTGAAGGAATTGCTGTCGTTGGTACATAGCTTTTTATTAATTCTATTATATTTTCAAGCTCTTTGATTCCTTGCTCATAATTGACTTTTAGATTATCAGTCTTAATATTTATCATAACTATTATTTTTTGTGAGAAGTGATCAAAGGCTATTACCTTGTCGAATAGCATTAAATCTATGTCATAAAATTTAGTATTATCAATTGCATTTAGCTTCAATGTATCTTCACTATATTTAATATAGTCATATGCAAAATAACCCACAAAACCACCTGTAAATGGGGGTAAGTAGTTTAGTCGAGGACTCTTGTATTCATTGAGTATTGACCTGATTTGAACATTTGGATTATCAGTTTCAATATGTGTAGTTGCTGCAGAAACACTTTTGATATCAAGTGAACCATCTTTACACGTTAATTCAACTATTGGATTGAAACCTAAAAATGAGTAACGTCCCCATTTCTCACCATTTTCAACGCTTTCTAAAAGATAGTATTTGCTGCTTGCAGCCTTAATACTTTGTAATACAGAAATGGGGGTTACAGTATCAGCAAAAATCTCACAGCTTATAGGTATTATTGTATATCCATCTGATAATTGCTTTGCTTCGTTAAGACTTGGTTTATACATGGTTACCACTCCTTTAAAGTATAAAAATCATTTTCTCTGTTTCTTTACTCATAGTCGCAAGTGCTGCGATTGGGTAAAGCCCTCAATTGCTATTAGCCAATACAAAGATTGGCAAAACAACACAAATTAACAAGCTAACATTATTTGAACAAAATAAAAACACCCGCCCAATGACTAAATATATGTCAAGGACGAGTGTGTATATTTCACCCGCGGTGCCACCTTGTTTTGTAAGAAAATAAATCTTACACTCTTAAAGAAATACAATCATATTTCCCACAAATAACGCTTGTGATACGTCGCAGAATACTTTGAAAGATAACCTTCATTTGACTGCGCCCTCAGTGGTCCATTTGATGTACTGCGTTCTGCGAGGCTCTCAGCTTTCCTCACTCTCTGTAAGTGCACGTGTCATCGTTATCTCCACTTCAACGGTTTAAAGGGTAGATATTTAATTAAGCATATGATAACATCCAGAATAGATTGTTGTCAACAAAAATATTTTACATTTATAACCATTAATACAATTTATACTCTTATATCTTTGATTTTCTGTAAAATTTAATAGTTTATATTATTTTTTATGATGTAATGAAATTTTTCTACCAATCGAAAAATTTCATTTTTAATCTAAGCGTTATAAAATTATCTGGTAAATACCAACTAATAATAATATCATACCTGATATAAGAGTTGCTCTGTCGCCAAGAAGCTTAGTGGCATAGCGTTTTCCAATTAATGCTCCAATAGATATTGTAAAGAGACTGAAAACGGTTACAGCTGCTGTAAGAACTAATATATTAACACCTGCCATACCAGCACCAAACCCTGTTCCTAAGCAATTTAAAGCCAGAGCAATACCAAGTAGAATGGATTCCTTTAAGGAGATATCACCTGAATAATCCCTATCTGCAATACTTGGGTCATTCATTACTGCCCTTATGTTATCGATATACATATAATTACTTTCTTGAATTTTTTGGGTTTTCATTCTTGAATGTAGATAACTAATAATTGTGTAAATACCCATTATACTTACGATAGAACCACCGATAACATTTCCTAAGTAATTTGGAATATAGTTAGTGAGCAAATTGCCAAAAAAACTGGAAACAAAGGTTGCAAAACCTGAAAAAAGTGCTATAGCAAGATTTGACTTTGGTGGTACACTTATTTTTTTAGCACCATAAGCCAATCCAATTGCCATGTTGTCAAGATTTGGAGCTAAGCATAGTAAGAATATGGATAGAATATTCACTAATGAATCACCTCACTAGGCAGTATATTTACCTGGAGGATTATTAGTGCATGTCTGATTTAAAAAGTTATATATCTGCAACTTATGTAGGAATAACTGCACAATTCGTTGAGGCAGAAGCTCAATTTTTATTTAGCCAAAATTATTACCCCAAAGTTACTTGTTTTTATCCTTATCTGATGGCTTTAAAGTTAGTGTATCCAAAATCTTTTCTGCTACAATTCTATGGGCATTTGCCTCACTTGTAAGCTGTAAGGCAAAAAGACGCAGAGCTGTTTCATAATTTTCCTCATTTATTTCGCTTATAGCTGAAGAAAGCTTATCACAAACCTTACTAAAGGCTTGATCCTGTAGCTTTGTAAGATTTTCAAAAAATTCTTTGTATTTTTGTTCGCTTTCAAACTCACTTAGCGATTCAGCGATTAGCGGGATTGGTAAGATAGGCTTTAGCATTGACATAATGTAAAGCGTTACCAAATGAACCTTGTCATATTTTTTATTTACAGGACGTTTAAGGTAGCCTTCTTTTACATAATTATTTACCATACTTGAAGTAATAATTTTGCCTTTATCATCACCGTCATTAAAAATGTCTAAAAGTCTCTCCAAATAGGTTACAACCTGATCCATATACAAATCTATGCTGGGAAAACTTGACCAGGCTTCTGTTTTGTATGAACTCAAGGTGTTAGAAAAAACACTAAGTTCCTGTTTTATTGAATTCAATTTGTCAGTACTCAATTGATGCCTCCTGTTTAATATTTACTCAAAGTAAAGTATAGTTAAAATAAAAGCTCATCTATGGATGGAACTATGAAACCTGTTTTATTTAAATTATATCACAATGCAATTAAATTACAATATAAACACATAAACCACTTGACAAATAGTATAATATTATATAATCTAGTAATAGAAACTAGATTATATCAATTTAAATGTTGCGACAAATTAAAGTATACTACACATTAAATCAAATTTCGTACATAGTCTATTGATTGCGGGAGACTTATCGAGGGTTTGTTGCCAAGTAATCCAACTTATTTTATGACATATTAAACTTTTCATTTTAATATTTATGCTAAAGTTGATACAATAATAAAATAAACATTAATAATAATGAAAAGCAGAAACGGAAATACTAATTATTGTAGATATAGTAAGAAAAAAATAATATAATTAAAATAGATTATACGGAAGGTGATAGGTATGCTGCAATTATATAATAAAAATATTACAGTATGGGGTGACTCAATTCTAAAAGGAGTCATTTTAGATGAGCAGGATGGAAAATACAAGGTTATGAAAAACAGTTGCCTCAGTAGTTTTTCTGAAATAACAGGATGTTCTGTAAAGAATAATGCTCATTTCGGAATGACAGCGGTAAGAGCACTAAAAAAAATAACTACACTTATAGATAAACAACCACCGAAAAGTGATGATATAGTCATTATTGAGTTTGGTGGGAATGATTGTGATTACAATTGGAGTGGGATATCTGAAGCACCAGATGCGATACATCAACCTAAGACTACTATTGAAGATTTTAAAGCCTCTTTGCAAAATATGATAGATATGTTTAAGAAAAAAGGAGTGACTCCTATTCTGATGAATTTACCTCCATTGGAGCCAGAACGCTATTTTAATTGGATTTCTAGAGGACTAAACAAAGAAAATATACTACATTGGCTTGGTGATATCGCAAGAATATATCGTTGGCAAGAAGCGTATAACAATGCTGCAGAGTGGATTGCACGCCAAAATAATTGTAATCTTTTAAATGTAAGAGAGAGCTTTTTAATTAGCAAGAACTATAGCTCTCACTTCTGTGCAGACGGGATTCACCCCAACGAAAAGGGGCACAAGAAAATACTTGAATCGCTATTGGCGTTTTCGTTTTGATTTTAGTAGCACAAAAATACTATATTTAGGGACTCTATATACATCAAGAACTTAAAATAAAAACTACCCAGATATTATTGATTAATTTGGGTAGTTTTGTTATGATTTCCAGAAAAGTATGATTAATACAGTATTAAGACTTATAAACACTACCTATTCCATTTCTTTTAGCATATTCTCTATATCTTCAGCTGTAATTGCAGACAAATAATTAGGCTTGAACTGCATTGCTTTATTTAGATATTCTATGCACTTTTCTTTATCACCCATTTTTTTCAATACAAGTGCGTAATCATAAAAAGCTTCAGGGAATTTGGGGTTTAAAGCCATAAGCTTCTTGAAGACTTTATCAGCGTTTTCAAGATCATTAAGTAGGAAATAGGTTTCACCTAAATTGTCTAATATTATTCCGTTTGTGTTGTTGTAGTCATACGCCTCAAGATTGAATTTAAGTGCTTTGTCAAGATTTCCATTGAGATTATATAGATAACCTAAGCTGCCATAGATATTAGTGTTTTTATAGCTAGCTATAACTTTTTCAAGCAGAGAAATTGCCTCATCAATTTGCCCTTTTTTCCACAATGCAAGAGCATAATTTGACTGTACGTCAAATTTTTCTGTGGCTGACAGTTTTGTAGAATTGAATTGCTCTGTAAATATACTCATAGCTTCCTCAAGTCTTCCATGCTTTAACAGCATATAGCCATAAGTTGAAACTACAGATGCTTTAGCACTGCCTGTTTTGTATGCTTTACCGAGTAATTCTAAGACATCTTGAGAATTTCCTTTTTGAAATGCAAGATTAGCTTTTATTACATATATTTGTGCTGAAATTTTACCAAATATCATCGTATTGCCCATGCCTAAATATATGAATAAATAGTTGACATGGGCTTACACCTCCTATGTATGTTTAATCTAAGTAATTCAAGTTTCGCAGTTGATAATTCTACCTCACCAGTAGTTTTTATTTACGAAAGTTGATTCAGTATTTTATAGTTAATAAATTTGCTGTTCTGTCTAACTTGTCATAATTGAACAGTACCTTTCATATATACGCAAAAGCTATCAAGACTATATTGAGTTTTTTACCTCAAATAATTGACTTTTAATTTCTTGATAGAACTTTTGAATTACACATGAATATCATTACTTAATTCTATCAAATAAATTTCTTTAAATAAATAGGGCTAGCTTGTAATTTTTATTTTCAAATTAACTGTTGCACTTAATAAGTTTATCGATCGCGTTAATTTTATTAACACTAAAATATTTGCATTTATTCAAGTTTTAATATATATTCACTGCTAAAATTTATTTTTAATTAATTAGGTAATTTGCTATAATGATACAAGCTACAAATTCTAAAAAGAGGAGAATTTTTTAGATGGAATATAGTATTCAAATAAAAACTGCTGTTTTACATATTTTAGATACATCCATAAATCTTCCGCTGCTTTCCAATAATGAACTTTATATTGATGGAGAAATATCTGAGTTTTTAGATAAGCATATAAATAAAGTATTAGATGACACAAATTTAAAGAAAGCTAGGTTTATTGGAGACTCAAATATTGCAAGAGATTTGTGCCAAGCAATTAGTGCAGATGAAAATAATTTTACTGAGGGCAGCAAAGAATTAGCAAGTGCTATTTTTGATATAATGATAAAAAATGTTGATATTATTCCAGGTGATTTAATATGCTGCTTGCTTGATATAAATAATGAACGACATTATGGGGTATTAAAATTAAACTACAAAACTGGATTTACTCACTATGTAAATCAAGCTGAAGATGGAACAACAAACTCAATTATCAGACACAAGACTTTGTTGCCAGCTGAAGGTCAGAAGGTAGATGAGGCGGCATTAATTAGCTTGGAAACTGGTGAAATAAGGCTAATAGAAAGAGCCTATGAAATCAATGGTGCCAAGGAATTTTATCTTTCAAAATATTTGCTGAACTGTACCACTGATTTATCAGACAATGAGAAAATGAAGATTATCGACAAAGTAACAAAAAAAATAAACAAAAAATATTATGATGAAGACTTTGAAAAAGTGGCTAAGCTTAAAAACGTTGTCTCTCAAAATTTAGAAGATAATAACAAGGTAAGTGTAGAGAAAATTGCAGAGGAAATGTTTGATGCCAATTTAGAGGTTCGTGAAGAATATATTCAAGAAATACAAAAAGCAGGAATTACAGAAGAGGCAATACAGATTCCTCAAAAAATTGCTGAAAAGAAATTTAAAACTCATAAAATAAAGACGGATACAGGAATAGAAATAAATTTTCCACTTAGTTATTATGATAATAGCGATATGATTGAGTTTTCTAACAATCCAGATGGTTCAATTTCAATTATTATAAAAAATGTCGGCAAAATAATTAACAAGCAATAACAATATCGCCTAGGGCACATTGATAACCAAGTAATTTGCAAACAATAGTTGAATGTTTGATGCAGCTGATTTGCGGAGCAACGTTCTTGGGATAATAAAGCTGTTTAGTCAAATTTGAACGCAGCGTAGTCTGTTTTTTGCTATGAGCATTATTTAAATTTTGCCATAATGCTCATAGTGTTTTTATAGGACTGCTTTACAAACTCTCTATTTTTATTTGTTATGTACGCTTCATTTATATTTGTATCAGGGATAGGAAGTATTTTGAATACGGGTCTATTGTTAACATAGCTCTTATCAATCCAGGTTGGAATATAATCTGCATTTCTAAGAATAACACCACCTTTCGGGTCTTTTTCAAGCTTTAGTTGTACAATAACGCCATCTTCGGTATATATCTTGTTTGGTCGTTTAGCCTTATCTGTTCTCCTATAGCCGGAAACAAAATTGCCCATAGAATATATAACAAATTTATTTTTGCCATTCATCTTTACTATTTCTGATTTCTGAATTACATGTGGATGTGAACCTAGTATTATATCAGCGCCCCAAGTCAACATCTTTCTGGAAAGAGAGGTTTGTGAGGTATTTGGTGTTCTTTGGTATTCAGTTCCCCAATGTATAACTACAATTACTGCATCAGTACCTTGAGCTTTAACAGCGGCTATATCTTTTTTGATTTGAGTTTCATTTATAGGGCTTAAATAATTACTCTTTTGTTTAGAAGTAAGACTTGCTTCATTTCCGTTAAAAGCATAGGAGTAAGATAGTATACTTACCTTGATGCCATTTATAACTTTTGTGATATACTTGTTTTTTCCATCAATAGAACTACCAACATTAATCATTTTGTTTTCAGATATCTTTTTAATTGTTCTTGTTAAGCCATTTACGCCTCTATCAAGACAATGATTATTTGCTGTAGATAAAACATCAAAACCAACATTTGAAAGGGCCGTTATTATTGCATCCGGAGTATTGAATCTTGGAAAACTTGTATATCCTGAACTGGGACCTGCAGTAACTGTTTCAAAATTACCTATTGTCAAGTCTGACTTTGACAAGTAAGGTGAAACATACTCTAAAAAGCCACTAAAATCATAGGTTTTAGTCTTAGGATTATAGGCATTATTAAGATTTGATTGATGAGCCATTATGTCGCCTACTGCAGATATTGTAATTGATGGAGCTAAAACAGCTTTTTCCTGAGGGGGCTGAACCTTTTGTGGTTGCTTAGTTATATTATCATCGGTGGTTGTTTCCTTTGATGAAATAGAGGAGCTAATATCTGAGCTAGAGACAACCGTTGAGGTGGCTACCGCTAATTTCGTTGCAGCATTATTAACTGTATTAGTAGTGGATGATTCTTTATTGGCTGTGTCGGACTTCACATGCTCATTAGGACTACTATAAAAAATTTTGGAATTTGAGTTTATACTATCATGTATTATGTACGTAACTAAAATAAGAAGAAAGCACATAATACTAAGCACTATAAATGTATGTCTAAAAATACGTTTGTTAGTTTTCATATTGCTTCACGTTCCTTTTCTTTTCTATTTCTATAAGAACTTAATAGAGCTTCAGTAGATGCCTGTATAATCAATTACAATTGGTTATTGTGGCTTTTCCTTACTCGAAAATGTACAATATAGGTACAAGTCATGTTTTCGAGTTGCTTGAAGGCTTTAAACAGTAATTGATTTAAGCATAATAGAATCATATAAAAACTGAAGACCACTATATACTATATCATATATTAGGATAATACTGGTACAAAAATTAAGACATGTAATAAAAATTAATATTTTTGAAATATTCTTTCGAAGGTACTTTAGTCTGTTGTAAGCTGTTAATGTCTAAAAACAATTCTATGGGAGCAATGAAGGGATAATGCAAAACTAAATAAACTTCATATTGGTTATGGGTGAGTACAAGTATTTGACTAAAAATATTGTAAATCAATATCATAATATGGTAGAATTTATTTATGATATATATATACTCGGAGTAGTTTATACATAAAACGACAATTTACAACATGCTGGGAAATATATTGCTTGGTGAAGAGGTAGAATAATGGACATAATTACGTGCGTTGATACCAAGATATTAATAACGATTACATTTTTTATTGTGATTGCACTTCTTTTGGGTATTATATGGAATTACAGAAAAAAACTTGCAAAGATGCGGAAAATAAATCTTGCAGGAATAAATATGTCATCAGGAGCACAACAAAAGTTGATTCAGAGAATTATGGAGGTTGCAAAACAACAGGTTCATGCCGAATCTTGTTCACTTTATTTTGTTAATGATGAGACCAAAGAGTTATATTTTGGAGTTGCCCTTGGAGAAAAGGGTTCTTTGATTAAGGAGCTGAGATTTAAGATTGACGATAGCTTTATTGCTGGCTGGGTAGCTACTTATAAAAAAACTTTAAATATAAAAGATGTAAATAAAGATAAACGCTTCAAAAATCGTAATATTGCTAAAAATTTTGGACTTAATGAAAAATCATTTCTTACAATGCCAATAATATTTGACGGCAAACTAGTTGCAGTCTTACAGATGATAAATAAACTTAATGGCGGACATTTCAGTAAAGCTGATGAGGAAACAATGGAGCTGCTTATTGAGACACAGATTGCTCCAAATCTTGAAAAAGCAAAAGTCTATAATTATATGCAAGAGTTATTTAATGATTCTATTCAAACAATTGCAAATGCCATTGATGCTAGAGATGAATATACACAGGGACACTGTATGAGAGTAGCTGAGTATTCTATGATGATAGGAAAGGAACTTGGCTTAGAGGGTGAGGAACTTGTAAGCCTTCGTTATTCTGCAGTGTTACATGATGTTGGGAAAATAGGCATAAGAGACAGCATTCTAAATAGTAAACAAAAGCTATCTGAAGAAGAATTTGAAGAAATGAAAAGTCATGTAATTAAGGGAACTAAGATTTTAGAGCAGATAAGCAAAACAAATCCAGACATAGTATACGGCGTTAAATATCATCATGAAAGATATGATGGAAAAGGTTATTGTGAAGGCTTGTCTAGAGAGGAAATCCCACTATTTGCAAGGATTATTGCTGTTGCGGATACCTTCGATGCTATGACAAGCAATAGACCTTATAGAAAAGAGTTCCCACAGGAGGCTGCAGTGGCTGAATTAATAAGAGGTGCAGGTACTCAATATGACAAAAAAATAGTTGATGCATTCGTTAGGTGTTTTGATGGTCAGAGCTAAAAAAGAAGTAATAAAAAAGGGGACAATATGGGTAGACTTTTCAGCTTTGTAAAACATACATGGATATTGTTTGTTTTTATGTTAGTTATAGGTTTTTTGTCGTTTTTTGACAGTGCTATGTCTATAGATAGAGCTTTGCAGGATTATATATTTACAATAAATTCACCAACGCGGAGCGAAAACATATTTGTTATTGGTATTGACAACGAAACTCTTGATGAAATAGGCCCTTGGGGAACCTGGTCAAGAGGTGTATTAGGTGAATTGATTAATACATTAAATGCTGATCCTCAAAATGCGCCTTCAGTTATAGGAATAGATATTATGTACTTCGGAAACAAGGAGGAGGACTTGGAAGGTGATGAGCATCTGGCGCTTGCTGCTGAAGCTGCAGGGAATGTTGTTGTAGCTAATGAAGTTTTTTTTGGAAAAGAAATAGACAATGAGGGCTTATTTGATTTTTTTGTTGTTGATCATATAGACCAACCTTATGATGCATTAAAAAATGTTACAAAGCAGGGTTTCATAAATACAATTCCAGATATAGCGGATAACAAAGTGCGTAAATCCTTGCATAAAGTGACCTATGGGGGTAGGGAATACTATAGCTTTGCATATGAGATATATAAGCTATACGCTGAAAAAAAAGGTCTGACATTAAAATCACAACCCAACCTAGATTATAGAAACCAATGGAATATTGAATTTGCATCAGGAGACTATGGAGGATATTCATTATCAAAGGTACTATCAGGAGAAATACCGGCTAGCGAATTTAAGGATGGCATAGTCATTGTTGGTCCGTATAGTACTGGAATGCAGGATGGATATTTTACTCCAATTGATAATAATCAATTATTTGGTGTAGATATACACGCAAATATAGTTCAGTGTCTACTAGACAATAGGTTTAAACATGAAGCACCTAGAAATTTTCAAACAATTATTCTGCTGGCATTAATGACTGCGCTATATGTATGTTTTAGAAAAATTAATATTAAGCTCTCATCACTTATATTTGTGGCAGCAATGTTTTGTGGAGTAGCAACACCATTTTTGTTATATAGAATTGGAATAGTTATAAGTGTATTTTATCCATTACTAACGGTAATTTTACTATATTTGTTTTGTTTGATCTGGAATTATATATTCGAAATACTACGACGAAAGAGAATAACAGATAGCTTTAAAAAGTATGTTGCACCTCAAGTTGTTGATACCCTAGTTAAGGATGGAATTGATGAATTAAAGCTAGGTGGAGTCAGAAGGGACATTGCAGTTCTTTTTGTTGATATAAGAGGGTTTTCTACAATGTCTGAAAAACTAAATCCAGAGCAGGTTGTTGAAATTCTTAATGATTATTTAAATTTAACATCAACAGCAATTTTTAAGTTTGATGGTACTTTGGATAAATTCATAGGGGATGCAACGATGGCTGTATTTAATGCGCCTTTAGATATAGATAATCCTGTATTAAAGGCTATTTGTGCAGCACTATACATGTTAAAAGGAGCAAAGCAGCTGGGCGAAAAGTGTCTGAATAAATATGGGACCAAAGTAACCTTTGGTATTGGTATTAATTATGGTACAGCAATTGTGGGGAATATTGGAGCTGCATTTAGAATGGAATATACAGCTATTGGAGATGCGGTCAATACAGCCCAGAGGCTTGAAAGCAACGCTAAGCCAGGGCAAATACTGATAAGTGAAAGTGTATATGAAGTGGTTAAGGAATTTGTAAAGGTAACTCCTATTGGCATTATACCTCTTAAGGGAAAAAGTGAAGATGTATCTGTATATCAGCTAGATGGATTAACAGTTGAGAATATAGAAACGGAACTGCAAAGGATAAAAGAGGTTAAAAAATAAATTTAGGACGGTAATCGAATGCAAAATACAGATTTTCTAATGGCATTGATTTTTACACATCTTTTGGGTGATTATGTTTTTCAGACGTCAAAACTTGCGCAAAGTAAAGCAAAGTCTATTAAGGGTGTGCTAACTCATGTAATAATAGTTTTTATTGTTAACCTAGTATTTCTTTTCAATTATGGTCTGATTGGAGAAATAGTAGCAGTAATAACAACAGCAGCACACTTTGTTATAGATTATGCCAAAATGAAAACTGGAATGTATTATAAGATTACTTCAATACATTGCTTAATTGATCAAATAATCCATTTTATTGTAATAATTATCTGTGATTATTGCTTTAGAAATATGGTAAATGAACCGATAATAAAGTTAGAATATATTGGTATTTTGAATTATTTAATAATTATCACTTATGTAGCTACAGTAATTGCAAAAATGGTGTTGTGCGATATATGTGAAAATAAGCCAATGTCATGTGGTTTTTTTAAAAAATATGAAAGGTTATTTGATTTTATAATTATATTAGCCATTGTATTTTCATTTATTAATACTATATTAGGAATCATAGTATTAGTCATAGCAGCAACAGTATTTTACTTCGTTGAAACTAATTATTTTAAATACTCCCAAAAACAAACTATTCTTAAAGTAGCAATATATTTAATTTTTGCCTGTGCATTTAGGTTCTTGGTGAACTAATATAACAGTATAAATTTATGATGATTTTTTTGACTAAGAGCTAAAGTGTTATTATATCAAGGCTTATCTTGGAGAAAAACATTAAGTTGAGAACTTAATTACATACAAGGGAGGACAGTTCTTGCAGTATTTGATGGGGTATACCCAAATGCATGCAGAAATACAAATATGAAGAGGAAAATAAGAATTACTTCACTTGCTATTGCTGGAATCATAATATTTCAAATTTGTGGGATAATTGTTGAGGCTCAAATTTCTAATCACTGGGCTCAAGTATATATCAATGAGCTAAAACAAGACGAGAAGATTAATGCTTACATAGAGCAAAGCACAATTTTAAGTAAATTGGATAAACCTATTACAAAGGAGGTTTTTTTAAAGCTGCTTACTTGCTCAATAAATAAGGAAGTTGTAGATAGCCTTAATAAACAATTAGATACTGCTTATATTAATAACACAAAAAACAGTATATCTCGTGAAGAAGCAATAACTATTGCAGGAATGCTTTGTAAGCTTGAATCCTATAATCAAGTTGCATTTAATGATAAAGACAGTATATCAGAGGATGCATGCAATTATATTTCGGCATTTTATGAGCAAGGAATAGTAGTGGGTTATGAAAATAATAAGTTCTTTCCGGAAAATAAGCTTAAAGTTGCGGAAGCTATTGTAATAACAAGTAAGCTAATAAAAAAAGGCTTTATTACTTCAAATAAAGTCAGTGATATTGCTGGAGACAAAAATGGTTACAACGATGGAGCAGTAGCTCAGGCAGATTTTTATAGACCCGTTGGGTTATGTGATGACAGAAAAAATGGAATATTAGTTGTTGACTCATATAACAACTTAATACGAAGGATATTCAATAAAAATGTTGAAACTGTTGCTGGAAAGAAGCCAGACAGAGCTGATGGTTATGGAATTCCCAGCGGTGGACATATAGATGCAGAAACAAGTGAAGCATTATTTAATAAACCACAGTTTGTAGCTGCAAATGCAAATGGAGATATAATAGTATCAGATACTGAGAATAATTCCATAAGACTTATTTCAAAGTCTAAGGTTATATCATTAAATAGTACGACATCTTCAGGATACAGAGATGGTAAACTTGCTACAGCTCTTTTTAATAAGCCATCGGATATTGTATACGATAAGTTGGGAAATGTTTATATTGCAGACACTTTAAATAATTGTATTAGGTATGTTGATATAAAAAAAGGTGAAGTGTCGACGTATGCGGGGAAAAAGTTAATAGCAGGTTTAAAAGATGGAAAGATAAGTGATTCATTATTTAACCAGCCTGTGGGTTTGGCCATAGACAAAAATGGGGTTCTATATGTATCTGATAGTGGAAATCAGAGAATCAGAAAGATTGAGAAGGGTATTGTTTCAACAATAGCTGGCTCGGGAAAGAATATACTTGAAGGAACCAGCTATATAGAAGGTGGTTATGCTGACGGTAAAAGGAATGAGGCTAGATTTAATTTTCCGGGTGGCATTGATGTCAGTGACAATGGAATAATTTTTGTTGCAGATACCAGAAATCATAGAATAAGAGCAATTACAAGTACATCAGTTATTACAATAGCAGGTAATGGTGAAGCGGGATATTTCTCGAGTATGTCAAGAGCTTCAGCTTTTAACGAACCATCAGATATATTGGTTAGTGGCAATAAAATATATGTAAGTGATACATTTAATTCTAAGATAAGGGCAATCAATATTGACACAAGTTGGAAATAGGTTTAAAATGTAATTATAAGTGAAATAATGTCGATATATGTTGCGTTAGACTACTATAATTGATAATTGTCAACAAAATAGCCCGTAATGTGACGTATTTGAATTGTTAAAGGGGGGCGAATCATGAGGCGTCAAACAATAAAAATGCTATCGATGATGTTTGTATTACTGTTTGCTTTGACTTCAATAGAGTTAGTGCCAGCATTAGCAGCTGAAGGAAGAACAGCAAAGATATATGATTATAGCAACACAGTAACTGTTATCAGGGGAAAATCAAGCTTAAAGGTGTATAAGAGCATGAGACTTAAAGAGGGAGACACCATTAAAACAGGTGAAAACTCTATTGCATACATTGAAATTGATAGTGATAAGGTAGTTAAAATGGATTCGTCTACAATTATAACTTTAAGTAATTTTGACGGTACAGATAAAAATGGAAGTATAAATATTAGCTTGACAAGTGGCAAGATATTTAATGATATAAAGAAAAAGCTTACTAAAAATTCTACATATAAAGTAAGAACACCAAATGCTGTAATGGGTGTAAGAGGTACTACGTTTGTTGTAGGTATTAAGCCTTTATCGGGCGACAACCATCAGACAGAATTATCTGTTTTAGATGGAACAGTAGCTTTTGCTGCATCACAACAAGAACATTCAAATGTATTTGTTGAAATGAATCAAAAAGCAAATACTACTCAGTTAACAGAGGATAAACTACCAAAAGTAACAGAATTAAATACAACGGATTTAGGGACCTTCGAGCTAGAAGAAATAGTTAATAATAGTGAACTAAAAAACAATATTAGTGAGGTCCTTAAGCAAGAAAGAACAACTCTGGATGAGGTTTTAGAGCAGGCTAAAAAGAAAGAAAATGGGTTTGAGAAAAGGAAAAATCAGGATGGGTTTATAGAATCTGATCCAGATGGTAAAGGAAACATTGGAAATGGCAATTTAACACAAGATAATAATGGCAACGGAAATCTCAACACCGATCCTAACAACAACGGAAATGGTAGCACCACACCTAGTAGCGGAGGCAACGGAAACCCTAATGCCAATCCTAACAACAACGGAAACGGGAGCACTACACCCAGTAGCGGAGGCAATGGAAACCCCAACGCCAATCCTAACAACAACGGAAATGGTAGCACCACACCTAGTAGTGGAGGAAACGGAAATCCCAACGTCAATCCTAACAACAATGGAAATGGGAGCACTACACCCAGTAGCGGAGGCAACGGAAACCCCAACGCCAATCCCAACAACAATGGAAATGGGAGCACTAAACCCAATAGCGGAGGCAACGGAAACCCTAACGCCAATCCCAACAACAACGGAAATGGCAAGGATAAATAGCATATAGATTCTCTGCTTTACCAATTAAATCAGTGGTAGGCAAGAAAGATAAATAATTTATAAGGTCACAAACATGGGACAGTTTTTGTTGATGCATTAAGCATTTCCAAATTAACTGTCCCTTTAATTTAGAATATAGGAATTTATATCTTTAGAGTGTTACAAAAGCATTAGTAATTCTGAATTTGAATGTTTAACAAAAGTAAAATAACGAACAAATAAATTTGTATATTTCGAAATAGGTTTAGGAGAGTGCAGAGTAAATATGCCGTGTTTGGTAGGGAAAGTAGTTCCTCTAGAGTATCTGTTGGGAGACCTTGCGAACGAAGAAACATTTTCATGTATTTTATATATATTTGAGGTGGTAAATTGTTTTTCGAAGCAAATTTCTTGATAGAATTGTGATAAATTGTATAATATATAATATTAATTAAGTATAATTGAAATATTGGAATTAATAATAAAGACAAGGAGAAATTTTTCTATGGGAAATATAAATAGAGTGGTTTTAATTGTGTTAGATAGTGTAGGTATAGGTGAACTTCCTGATGCAGCTGAGTATGGGGATAATGGAAGTAATACAGTAGGAAACATTGTAAAGGTATGTGGTAGTATAGATATACCTAATTTGAGCAGACTTGGAATGGGAAAGATAGATGGAGTTGATTATATATCGGTGCCTCAAAAGATAGAAGGTTGCTATGGAAGAATGGCAGAAGTATCTAAAGGAAAGGACACAATTACTGGACATTGGGAAATAGCAGGCCTACAGCTTGAATACCCGTTTCCAACATATCCTCAAGGGTTCTCTAAGGAGATTCTAGAAAAGTTTCAAAAGCTGACGGGAAGAGGTGTGCTTGCCAATTGTACAGCTTCAGGAACAGAAATAATTAAAGAGTATGGTGAGGAACATATGAATACGGGAAAACTGATTGTTTACACATCTGCTGACAGTGTTTTTCAAATAGCTGCTCATGAAGAAATAGTTCCTTTAGAAGAATTATATAGGATATGTCAGATTGCCAGAGATATGCTTCAAGGCAGAGATATGGTTGGACGAGTAATAGCTAGACCATTTATTGGGCAGCCAGGAAGCTTTTCGCGTACTGCAAATAGAAGAGACTTTGCTGCAGAGCCAACATCTGATACCATCTTAGATAAAATAAAGCAAAAAGGTTTAGATGTAATAGCAGTAGGAAAAATTGAAGACATTTTTTCTAAAAAAGGAATTACTGAAGCAGAACATACCAAATGTAATATGGATGGTGTTGATGTAACACTTAATTATATGAAGAAAAAAAGCAAAGGTTTAATATTTACAAATCTAGTGGATTTCGATATGGTTTTTGGGCATAGAAATAATCCAGAGGGTTACAAACAGGCTATTGAGGAATTTGATAGACGTCTTCCAGAAATAATATCTGAAATGAGGGAGGATGACTTGCTAATTATCACAGCTGACCATGGCTGTGACCCAACTACAGAGAGCACTGATCATTCAAGAGAGTACGTTCCTATTCTAATATATGGGCAAAGGATTGAAAGAGATATAAATTTGGGAACTAGGAAAACTTTTTCTGATATTGCCAGTACTATTTCTGATATATTTGACATTGATGATATCTTCTCAGGAGTAAGCTTCAAAGATGATATTTTATAATATAGACCGATGTTGTGTTGTTTTTTCAGAAACAGGTGGGTTCACAAACTAATTCATACAATTATATCTAAACTAACTTCTATTGATAGGTTTGGATACCTTAACTAGGAAAGTTGTGATATTAATTAGTTAAAGGAGACTGGAATGTCTAGGCTAATATTAGTAACCGGTGGTGCTCGCAGCGGTAAGAGTACCTTTGCTGAAGGAAAAGCAAAGGAATGCGGGCATAATGTGCTTTATGTTGCAACATCAAAGCCTATTGATGATGAGATGAAGCAGAGAATAGCAAAGCATAAAGCACAAAGGCCTTCTGAGTGGGAGACCCTTGAAGAATACAAAAATTTAGATTTTGCAATATCTAACCATATTAAGGGTAAGGAAGCAGTTCTTTTAGACTGTATCACAATAATGATTACGAATCTAATGTTTGAGGAAACTTATGATTGGGATAGCTTGACGAGAGACGAGGTTCAAGAAATAGAAAATTCTGTTCAACATCACATAGAGAGATTATTAGGCTTGTCAAAAATGTCAGAAGTAACGTTTGTGATAGTAACTAATGAAATAGGGCTTGGGATTGTTCCTGCTACGGCTCTGAGTAGGGATTTTAGGGATATTGCTGGAAGAATGAATCAAATAATTGCAAGAGCCGCGGATGAAGTATACTTCTGTGTGTCAGGTATACCAATGAAAATAAAATAAAGTAGGTATATTAGAAGCTATATGAAAATTGATGCTGAGAATAAGGAGGAATATAAAATTGAAGACAGCAATTAAGAGGCTGGTACTAATGCTGCAATTTTTCACTAGAATACCAATAAAATTAAGGCTCTCAGCAAATGTTGAGGACTATGGCAAAGGCTTGGTTTTTGCGCCATTAGTTGGAATAGTGATTGGAGCCATTTTGGGGGCATTTTCATTTGGATTGCTCTATCTATTTTCAAAACCTCTGGTGGCAGCTATGGTTTTGATTTTATATATTTTAATAACAGGAGGACTTCATTTAGATGGATTAGGGGATACCTTTGACGGACTTTTTTCAAATCGTCCAAAAGAGCGGATTCTGGAAATAATGAGGGACAGCAGGGTTGGAACAAATGCAGTATTAGCAATAGTAAGTGTTCTGCTAATAAATTATGCTGCCTTAAGCCAAATAAACAGTACATATTTTTTGAGAATAATAATATTGATGCCTATGGCTGGCAGGGTTGGTTCATTAATAAGTTCTGCTGTATCTACTTATGCTAGAAGAGGAGAAGGTCTGGGGAAATCATTTATTGATTTCTGCGGCAAAAAAGAATTAATTTGTGGATTAGTAATATATATTGTGATTAGTTTGTTGACTTTTGATTATAAAATGTGGATTGTTTTAGCAGTGCCTCCTATAAGCGCATTTCTGCTGATAAAAATATTTAGCAAAAAGATTGACGGAGCAACAGGTGATATACTCGGAGCAGTGTGCGAAATCAATCAGAGTATATTCTTGTTAATTGCATGTGCAGTTATAGTATAATATAAGTCTAGGATTTTATAATGACATTTAAGAAAATAGGTGTTTACAAATATATGCAATTTAGTTAAACTGTTGATTTATAAAATTTTTTTATAAATAAAATTCATAATTTTATTTAAAAAAGAGCATACTCCTAGCTATAAAGATAAAAGAAATTCTAATTAGTTAAAAAAGCGAGGAGATTACTATGGTAAAACCAATCAAAATCAGAAATATAGAAGACATAGAGAAAATAAATGCAATTGTGGCAAGATATAATTTTGATATATGGATACACGGAAAAAGTGGAATGGCTGATGCAAAATCTATTTTGGGTATGTTTATTCTTAAATTAAATGAACCATTGACTTTAGTAGTCCCTGATGATGTTGATACAGGCAAATTGTTCAGGGAACTGGAGGAGTATTTAGAAATCTATTAAAGTGGAATGGCTGTTGTAAAATCAATTTTAGGAATGTATATTCTTCAATTAAATGAGCCGGTGACTTTAGTAATACCTGATGATATTGATTCCGACCGATTGTTTAAAGAACTTAAGGAATATTTGAATATTTATTAGTATGCACTTGAAATATAAAGAAACTTACCAGGGAAAGTCTATGGTAAGTTTTTTATAGTAGATTTATACATTATAGCCTCTTTAGTTGCTTCATTTCGATTAAATTCACCAGATATTTGTCCTTCTGCAAGTACAAGTACCCTATCACACATTCCTAGGATTTCTTCTATGTCAGATGAAATCAATATTATAGATGCGCCTTTTGTGACTAAATCAATCATGATGTTGTATATATCTGTTTTTGAAGCTACGTCAACTCCACGTGTAGGTTCATCAAGGATATATATTTTTGAACGGCTCATTATCCAACGGGCTACCGCAGTTTTTTGCTGATTACCTCCGCTATAGGTTTCAAGCAAGTCATTTAGAAGACCGGGTTTGATGCTTAGTTTTTTGATATATGTATCTGTGACATCAGTCATTATTTGGTTGTGCAGGTATTTGTACTGCTCAAATCTTTTTAGAGATGAAACAGTAACATTACTTTCTAGGCTGAGACAACCAAAGATAGAGCTTACAGATCTATCCTCAGGGAGAAAAGCGATGCCTTTTTTTATGGCATCATGTGGGGAAGTAATTTTTTGTTTTTGTCCATCTATTTCGATACTACCATTTTTTATCGGAATTATGCCAAAGAGACATTGGGCAAGAAGTGATCTGCCTGCGCCCATAAGTCCAGTTATGCCTAGAATCTCTGACTTTCTCAGTTCGAAACTTATTGAATTGAGGATATCAGCTGCACTTAAGTCTTTAACTGACATAACAATCTTACCGAGAGGGACGTCTATCCGAGGGTAACGTTTTCTTTCGGCTGGCACAGAAAGCATCTTTATTATATCTTCTTTGGTACCGCTACCAACCTTACGAGTTCCAATAACTTTGCCCTGGTGCATTACTGTAAATCTGTCTGCAATCAGCTCTATTTCCTGTACTAAATGAGTAATATAAAAAATAGCAGTATTCTTCTCTTTAAATGAACGGATAATTTTAAATAAAATTTCTTTTTCAGAGGAAGTAAATGCAGAAGAAGGTTCATCAAATATTACAATTTTTGCATTGGAAACAAAAGCTTTTACTATTTCAACTAACTGCTTTTGTGCAAATCCCAATTGACCTACAATAGCATGGGTATTGATATCTATACCAAAACTCTTGAAAATATCGCTGCAATCTTGATGCATCTTATACTTATTTACTATTGTAAATAATTTCTTTTTTGAATAGGAATAATCCATATAAACATTCTCTGCTACAGTAAGGTTTGGATATAGATTTATATCCTGCCATACGCAATAAATTCCATTTGACTTAGCGTTACTGACACCATCAATAGAAACAGAATTGCCGTCAATAAGCAGAGCACCGCTATCTGGTTTTACTACACCGCCTATAATTTTGGTTATACTTGATTTGCCGGAACCGTTTTCACCAATTATTGCATGTACTTCGCCAGAATATAAGTTTATTGAAACATCAGAAAGAGAAAAAGTGTCACTAAAATATTTATTTATCCCCTTAACTTCTAACTTGGGAATGCCCATAAATTTAAACCCCCACACGAGAAGATTATACACTGCCCTCAAATAAGTCTATAGAGGTAAATAATTGTATATTAGAATTAAAAATATTGTTTTTTTGTTGTTCTGATATGGTGTGATTTGTTATTAGCTTATCACATAAATCAGATACTAAACCAGCTCTGTAAAAAGAGTTCTTTTCAAAAGCTGATGCAGCACAAACGATTATTCTCTCATTTGCATTTTTAGAAGCTGCCTTAATAAAAGTAGCCATATCTATATTTGATACTGTAAGCTCAAGATTATTGGATATACCGTCAGCTTCAATAAATAGACGGTTTACAAAAAAGTTATTTAAGTTATTAATAGTCAAGGTGCCAAATACAGCTCTTGTATGATAATCTATATCTCCACCTAAAAGAACTACCTTTGCAGATTGAGCTTCTAAGATATATGAAGCAATATTTAAATCATTTGTTAGGACAGTAACCTTGTTCTTAGACGTAAGCTGCTTAGCTATTTCACCATTTATTTCACCATTTGTAAGCATTATTACATCCCCGTCATTTATCATTCTAATTGCGATTTTGGAAATTTCATTATAATCCTTAAGCAACGAGGCATCAATATCGTCGGAAGATAATTCTTTTTTGCTACCCAAAACAGCACCACCGTGAGTACGGGTCAAAAATTCATCGGACTCAAGCTTTTCCAAGTCTCTTCTGATAGTAACCTCTGATACGCCCAACATTTGGCTCAGTTGATTAACCTCAACCTGCTTATTTTCAATTAAGTAATTTTTTATAATTCTGATTCTCTCTATAGCAAACATAAGTGTATTCCTAACATTGATTATATTGTTTCTTTTACATTTGAGTATATTATAAATCGAATCTAAAAGCAATAAGACTGCGTCTTAATAGTTAAAGCAAGAGTGTTTTGATTAAATAATTCATAAATAATCATAAACAAACAACAAAGTAAATATTAATTAACGTAAAATTTAACATAATACATAAAAATATAGATAAAATTATAATAAATATTGTAAAACATACCAAAATTATTGACATAATTTCTAGCCGATGTTAATATAATAAACAGAAATGAAAGCAAACAAACACAAAACAAACAATAAGTACTCAACAACAAAGGGGGACGAAAAATGAAAATGAAAAAGATTATTGCAGGTGCTCTAACGGTAGTTATGACTCTTTCAATTGCTTTGGGCTTTACTGGATGTGGAACAACAAAAGATACCAGTAAACTTGTTGGAGTTGCAATGCCAACGAAATCCTCAGAACGATGGATTGCAGATGGTGACAACATGAAGAAACAGCTTGAAGAAAAGGGTTATACAGTTGATTTACAGTATGGAGAAGATAACATTGATAACCAGGTTGCTCAGATTGAAAACATGATTTCTAAAGGTGTAAAAGTTTTGGTTGTAGCTTCTATTGATGGTGAAGCTTTGACAGATGTTCTTAAAAAAGCCGGTGATGCAGGTATAAAGGTTATTGCATATGACCGTTTAATCAAGGGTACTGATAATGTCAGCTACTATGCTACATTTGACAATTTTAAGGTTGGTGTGCAGCAAGCGACATCTTTGGTAAAAGCTTTAGGTGCTGATACTAAAGCAGGTCCTTTCAATATCGAATTATTTGGAGGATCACCCGATGATAACAATGCATACTTCTTCTATGAGGGTGCAATGTCTATATTACAACCACTTATAGACAAAGGTACACTGGTAATTAAGAGTGGGCAAATGGGCATGGATAAGGTGTCAACTCTCCGTTGGGATGCTGCAACTGCTCAAGCCCGTATGGAAAATATTTTAAGCGCAAACTACGCAACTGAAACAATTCATGGTGTATTATCGCCATATGATGGTATTTCAATAGGTATTCTTGCTGCACTTAAGAGTGCTGCTTACGGCAAGGGTGACAAGCCAATGCCAGTAGTAACAGGTCAGGATGCAGAGGTGGCATCAGTTAAGTCAATTATTGCAGGTGAACAATATTCAACTATATTTAAAGATACAAGAATTCTTGCCGAGAAATGTGTGAAGATGGTTGATGCAGTATTTAGCGGCACTGAGCCGGAAATTAATGATACAAAGACTTATGATAATGGTGTAAAGGTTGTTCCGTCATATCTCTGTGATCCGATACCGGTAGACAAGACAAATTATAAGCAAGTATTAATTGACGGTGGATACTATACAGAGGACGATCTAAAATAAACAGTATTCCCTAATGAGATAATGTTTCTTTACAGAGTTAGCCATTTTATATATGTAAAATGGCTAACTCTGTAATATTAAAAGTTATAAAGAGGCAAGAAAATGTCTTCCACTTCTATAAGTAGCGGATACCGCTTAGGTTTTCAGGCGGTGAAAGTATCTCTCGCCTCTTTGAAACGCCGCTAATGTAATGAAATTTTTCTACAATCGAAAAATTTCATTTAGAATCTAGGCGTTATAACGAGGCAAAAAATATCCCCCACTTCTATAAGTAGAGGGCATCGCTTAGGTTTTCAGGCGGTAAGAATATCTTTCGCCTCGCTTACACGCCGCTGATGTAATAGCTCGAAAATAAAGTATGTACGAACAAGGTGCATTTTCGAGCCACAAAAACCACAAGAGGTTTTTGCCTTTGTACATCAAAACATTTATTTTGAATCTAGGCGTTATAATACATCAAATAACTAAACAGATAGGGAGCTGGTAAAATGTCTAAACTAATACTCGAAATGAAAAATATCACTAAGACGTTTTCTGGCATCAAAGCATTGGATGATGTCAACCTCCAAGTGAGAAATGGTGAAATACATGCTTTGGTAGGCGAAAATGGTGCCGGTAAATCAACATTGATGAATGTTCTTAGCGGCATTTATCCATTTGGTACATATTCAGGAGATATAATTTTTTGTTCAAACTTATGTCGCTTCAAAGAAATAAAAGATAGCGAAAGATTAGGTATAGTAATTATACATCAAGAGCTTGCGCTGATACCTTATTTATCCATAGCCGAAAATATTTTTTTAGGGAATGAACAGGCTAGAACCGGAATTATCAATTGGAATGAAACAACTGTTAAGACCAAGGAATTACTTGAGCTAGTTGGGTTACACGAAAAACCAAATACTTTAGTTACAAACATAGGTGTAGGAAAGCAGCAATTAGTTGAAATTGCAAGAGCTCTTGCAAAGGATGTAAAGCTGCTTATCTTAGATGAGCCTACAGCATCGCTTAACGATGAGGAAAGCAATAAGCTTCTGGATTTATTACTGAATTTAAAGAAGAAAGGTATTACTTCTATCCTTATTTCGCATAAGCTGAATGAGGTTTCAAAGGTATCTGACCGTATTACTGTAATAAGAGATGGAAAGACAATTGAGACTTTAGAAAAAGGTAGTGATGAAATAACAGAGGATAGGATTATCAAAGGCATGGTTGGTCGAGATATGTCTCATCGTTTTCCTCATAGAGAACCCAAAATAGGTGAAATTGTTATGGAGGTAAATGATTGGAATGTCTATGATTCTCAAAATGATCGAAAGATAATAAACAATGTAAATATTAATTTGAGAAGTGGCGAGATAGTAGGACTTGCCGGCCTTATGGGTGCAGGACGTACAGAATTGGCTATGAGCATTTTCGGAAAGAGTTACGGACAAAGAATAGCTGGAACTGTTAAGCTGAAAGGCAAACCAGTAGAATTACATAGTGTGAGTAAGGCTATTGAGGCTGGTATTGCTTATGTAACCGAAGACAGAAAGAATTATGGTCTCGTTCTTATAGATAGTATAAAAAATAACATTACGATGGCAAATCTCAAGAAAATAAGCAAAAATTCGGTAGTTGAAGAGCACAGCGAAAATATAGTTTCGGAAGATTTCCGCAGGAAGTTTAATATTAAATCATCGAGTATATTGCAAAAAACTGGCAATTTGAGCGGCGGAAATCAACAAAAGGTTGTATTAAGTAAATGGATATTTACAGAACCTGAGGTTCTTATTCTTGATGAGCCTACCAGAGGTATTGATGTTGGTGCAAAGTATGAAATATACACAATTATTAATCAGCTAGCTGATGCGGGGAAATCAATTATTTTTATATCATCTGAAATGCCGGAATTATTAGGTATGTGCGACAGAATATATGTTGTAAATGAGGGCGAAATAGCAGGGGAGCTTTCGCGTTCAGAGGCTACGCAGGAGAGTATTATGAAATGTATAATGAATCACACCAAGGGGGCAGAAGTATGAATAGTATAAAATCTTTTTTTAAAAATAATATTCGCCAGTATGCAATGGCACTCGCGCTGGTAGTAATAATGATTTTATTTCAAATTATTACAGGAGGCATATTATTTAAACCACTAAACATTACAAACTTAATATTGCAAAACAGCTATGTATTAATTCTTGGAATTGGTATGTTGCTGGCTATTATTACAGGGAATGTAGATTTATCAGTTGGTTCTGTAGTGGCCTTTGTTGGAGCTGTATCGGCAATATTTATGATTAAAATGCAAATGCCGGTGATACCTGCAGTTATACTATGTCTTATTATTGGTGCTTTGATTGGCGCATGGCAGGGTTTCTGGATAGCATATGCCAGAATTCCAGCATTTATCGTAACGCTGGCAGGCATGTTGGTATTTAGAGGCTTAACAATGGTACTATTAAAAGGGCAGACAGTTTCACCCTACAAGGAGTCATTTCAAGCAATGGCAAATGGATTTTTTTTATCTGATTCATTTGTTGTTAATAAGCTAAACATGATAGCTGTTATTACTGGAATAGTATTATCAATAATCTTTATTTTACTTGAATACAGAAATGTACAGAATCAGAAAAAATATAACTTTGAGACACTATCAATACCGCTGGTAATTGGTAAAACTGCTATTATTGTTGTAGGCATAAATCTGTTAACAATTAGTTTAGCAGCATATAAAGGTATTCCAATAGTTTTAATACTAATAGTAGCGCTAATCGCAATTTACACATTTATTACACAAAAAACTATAGCAGGACGCCATATTTATGCTTTAGGCGGAAACGAAAAGGCAGCAACTCTTTCTGGTATAAAAACTAAAAGAGTAATGTTTTGGGTATATGTGAACATGGGATTGCTAGCTGCACTGGCAGGACTTGTTGTTGCAGGACGTTTAAATGCTGCTACGCCAAAGGCTGGTACTAACTTTGAGCTTGATGCAATAGCTGCCTGCTATATCGGTGGAGCATCTGCTTCCGGCGGTATTGGTACTATAATCGGTGCAATAATTGGAGCACTTGTAATGGGCGTATTAAATAATGGTATGTCAATTATGGGTGTAGGAATCGACTGGCAGCAGGCAATAAAAGGTATGGTTCTTTTAGCAGCGGTTGCATTTGATGTATACACTAAGTCAAAGACTAATGCTAATTAGTTTGGAAGTATAAAAACACAGCTAAGAGCAGAAAACTAAAATTCTGTTTAAAAGTGCACATAGTAGGGAGTATTAAAGCTCTCAGCTATGTGCACTTTTGGTATAATTAAATATACTGCTATTTACCGCACATATATGAGTAAGCAGTAAATAGCGAGTTTTATTAATCACTATTTCAATTTAAAATATAGAAAGCCATATTTTAAATCACCGCTTAATACGATGCTCTGCATCTGGGAGATTAGTATTGAACAACATTTATGGGCTTTGCCCCATTACTACAGATGAGACCATTTAAAATGTGATTCCACATTATAAATGCAAGTTAGTATAACACTCATTTAATACCATATCTATAATAAATTCAAAAAATTAAATGTAATATAGGTATTGACAATTATTTAACAAGGATGTAAAATGTAATTGTAAGAGTTGTTAAATAATTAACACACTAATAAAATGTATTTTTAGTCATTTATAGACACATTTTTTGCAAGACTTATATTTTTTATAAAGTATTGTTAAAAAAATAACGATATTTATGAAATTCGAATTTAATAATAATGAGGCACAGTTTATAATCCAAAAATGGAGGGTGAATAATTATGTCAAAGAAAAATTTAGTGGTAAATAGTGTAGAGAGTTTGCAGGAAAAATTATCTGAAATAAAGCAAGCACAGCAAGTATTTGCAACCTATACTCAGGAGCAGGTAGATAAAATATTTTTGGCTGCCGCATTAGCTGCTAATAAAAAGAGAATTCTTCTTGCGAAAATGGCACATGAAGAAACAGGTATGGGAATTGTAGAAGATAAGGTTATTAAAAACCACTATGCATCAGAGTATATATATAATGCGTATAAGGATACTCAAACCTGTGGTGTAATTGAAAAAGACGAGGCTTTTGGAATTACAAAAATTGCTGAACCCTTAGGTGTAATTGCAGCGGTGGTACCAACAACCAATCCTACATCAACAGCAATTTTTAAGGCGTTATTATCTCTAAAAACAAGAAACGGTATTATTTTTTCACCACATCCAAGAGCAAAGAGATCAACTATCGAAGCTGCAAGAATAATTCTTGATGCAGCGGTAGAAGCAGGAGCACCAAAAGGAATTATTGGATGGATAGATGAACCTTCAATTGAACTGTCAGGTATTGTTATGAAGGAAGCAGATATAATCCTTGCCACTGGCGGACCTGGAATGGTTAAAGCAGCTTATTCATCAGGTAAGCCTGCAATTGGAGTTGGACCTGGTAATACACCAGCTATTATTGATGACAGCGCAGACATAAAAATGGCAGTTAGCTCAATTATTGTTTCAAAAACTTTCGATAATGGTATGATTTGTGCTTCAGAGCAGTCAGTTATAGTTCTAGACAAGGTTTATAATGAGGTTAGAAAAGAGTTTATTCTTCGTGGAGCATATATGTTAAATAAAGATGAAACTCAAAAGGTAAGAGAAGTTATTTTGATTAATGGGGCCTTAAATGCTAAAATAGTTGGTCAATCTGCGTATACCATTGCCAAATTAGCGGGCTTTAGTGTTCCGGATGATACTAAAGTATTAGTTGGTGAAGTAGATTCAGTTGAGTTATCTGAAGCATTTGCACATGAAAAACTTTCACCTGTTTTAGCAATGTATAGAGCAAAAACTTTTGGTGAGGCAGTTTCAAAAGCTGAGAAGCTAGTAGCTGATGGCGGTTTCGGACATACATCATCTTTGTATATAAATGTAGTAAGTGGTAAGGAAAAAATTAATAAATTTACTGACGCTATGAAAACTTGCAGAATTCTAATAAATACTCCATCTGCACATGGAGGAATAGGAGATCTTTATAACTTCAAATTAGAACCATCCTTAACACTTGGATGTGGTTCATGGGGTGGAAACTCAGTTTCTGAGAATGTAGGAGTTAAGCATCTTATCAATATTAAGACTGTTGCAGAAAGGCGAGAAAATATGTTATGGTTCAGAGCACCAGAAAAAGTATATTTTAAAAAAGGCTGTTTAGGCGTTGCATTGAGAGAGCTAAAGGATGTTATGAATAAAAAGAGAGCATTTATAGTTACAGATTCTTTTTTGTACAATAATGGTTATACAAAGGCTGTTACAAATTTATTAGATGAAATGAACATCAGCCATTTTACATTTTTTGATGTAGCTCCAGATCCAACACTTGCATGTGCAAAGCTTGGTGCAAAGGCAATGAGCGAATTTAAGCCAGATGTTATTATAGCAGTTGGCGGTGGTTCCGCAATGGACGCAGGTAAAATTATGTGGACCTTATATGAACACCCTGAGGTTGACTTCCAAGACTTAGCTATGAGATTTATGGATATCAGAAAGAGAGTTTATAACTTCCCTAAAATGGGTGAAAAAGCATATTTTGTTGCAGTTCCAACATCAGCAGGCACAGGTTCAGAGGTAACACCTTTTGCAGTAATTACCGATGAGCAAACAGGAGTTAAGTATCCTCTTGCTGACTATGAGTTGATGCCCAATATGGCAATAGTTGATGTAGACTTAATGATGCATATGCCAAAGAGCTTAACAGCAGCTTCAGGAATAGATGCTTTAACTCATGCAATTGAGGCTTATGGCTCAATGCTCTCTTCAGACTATACTAATGGCCTTGCTTTACAGGCAACAAAGAGCATATTTGAATATCTCCCATCAGCATATGAAAATGGAGCAAAGGATCCTATTGCAAGAGAAAAAATGGCTAATGCATCAACAATAGCTGGTATGGCATTTGCTAATGCATTCTTGGGAATTTGTCACTCAATGGCACATAAATTAGGAGCTTTCCATCACTTGCCACATGGCGTTGCTAATGCGCTTCTTATAAATGAGGTTATGAAATTTAATATCGCTGAAGCTCCAACAAAAATGGGTACCTTCTCACAATACAAGTATCCTGAGGTATTAAAGAGATATGCTGAAATTGCATCTTTCATTGGAATTAATGGTGCAAACGATGAAGATAAATTTAATAAATTACTTGCAAAGATTGATGACTTAAAAGCTAAGGTTGGAATTCCTAAGACTATAAAAGATGCAGGTATAGATGAGAATAAATTTATTGAAACTTTGGATGAAATGGTTGAACAGGCATTTGATGACCAGTGTACAGGTGCAAATCCAAGATATCCACTTATGAGTGAAATGAAAGAAATGTATTTAAAGGCTTACTATGGTAAGGAAAATGTATCTGCTGATGAATTAGCAGGTTAGTGAAAGAAGTCTCTCTCTAAATATATTATATATTTTTTTCAAAAAATCGCTTATTCATATGAATAGGCGATTTTTTGTTATAACTTTGAATAGATAAGTTATGAACACCTGCAAATTTCAATCGGGAATTTTGAAAGTATGTTTTGTGTTATATGTTGTTTTGTTAAGGGATGATAATAACTAACTCAAACTTCACACATAAAAGATCTAATGGTGCGATAGAATTATCAATGCTTTAGCCGCCTTTCCACATTCGCCATCCGTGGTTCATAGTGTGCTAAAACCGATATCGAGTGGGTTGTACAGCAAAAAAACTTGGAGCTTGCTGAACAGTTGTAAAAGTATAGTTGTAAACAGATGAATACTAATATCGTTATTTCATAAATACTAAAATTGTATACATTCAGCAAGCTTTTCTCATACAATTAATTCATGCAAATATTTCTAACCCAACTTTCTTATGAAAAGTCGAGCAATGCTCAAGTTTACAAATAGCTTACTGTTCAGTGAACTAATTTATCAAATTAATTGACTTTTCATTTTATATTGCTACTACACCTTATATTAATAGGCTTTAAGCGGTATATTTAACTGCGAAGTTTGAGTAACTAATAATTAGCATTAAAATGGATAATAATTATAAGGGTATTGTTTCTTATTAGTATAAATTGGTATATTAAATAGTAGAACTTAATAATAAGATATACAATGTTACATTCCATGCAGTTTAAAATGAGTTACTATTCACCACATAACATGGATTATTAACTCAGTCTATGGGTGTTCATACTTATTGATGGTTTGTTGTCAAAATAATTGTATGAATTAGTATAAGAAAGATTAATAATTTTGAATACAGGAGGATTTTTAAATGAGTTTTAATTATTTTATGCCCACAAGAATATTATTTGGAAAGGGACAGTTATCAAATTTGCATAAACAGAAACTGCCGGGTAAAAAAGCTTTAATTGTGACCTCGGCAGGAACGTCAATGAAAAAACACGGATATCTTGGTAGACTTGAAGAACAGCTGAAAAAAGCTAAGGTTGAATATGTATTATTTGATAAGATATTACCTAATCCAATTAAGCCTCATGTAATGGAAGGAGCTCAACTTGCAAAGGATAGCGGATGTGATTTTATAATAGGACTTGGCGGCGGTAGCAGTATAGATTCAGCAAAATCAATTGCTGTAATGGCGACTAATGAAGGTGATTATTGGGATTATATCAGTGGCGGCTCTGGTAAGGCAAAGCCTGTACCAAATGATCCGTTACCAATAGTAGCTATCACAACAACTGCAGGAACCGGTACAGAGGCTGACCCATGGACCGTCATAACAAATGACAATAGTAATGAGAAAATTGGCTATGGTTATGACAAGACTTTTCCAGCATTATCAATAGTAGATCCTGATTTAATGATGACAGTGCCACCACATTTAACAGCGTTTCAGGGATTTGATGCATTATTTCACAGTACAGAGGGATATATAAATGTATTTGCAAATGAGATGAGTGATATGTACGCGTTGAAGAGTATTGAATTACTAGGAAAATATCTTAAGGTTGCTGTTAATGATGGTTCAAATGAGCTGGCACGTGAAAAGGTTGCGTTGGCAAACACCTTGGCAGGTATGGTTGAGTGGCTCTCAGGCTGCACATCTGAACACTCTTTAGAGCATGCACTTAGTGCTTTCCATCCTGATTTGCCGCATGGAGCAGGATTAATTATGATTAGTGAAGAATACTACACTTTTTTTGCTAAATCAGGTACCTGTGACAAAAGACTTGTAGATATGGCAAGGGCTCTTGGCAGGCTAGATGCAAAAGAACCTATGGATTTTGTTAAGGAATTAGCAAAGCTTAAAAAGGCATGTGGTGTGGATCAACTCAAAATGTCTGATTATGGAGTAAAGCTGGAAGAGCTTGATAAAATAGCGCTAAATGCAAGGGAAACAATGGGAGGGCTTTTCAACTGTGATGCTGCTCAGCTTTCTAATGAGGAAGTAATTGAAATATATAAGAAATCGTATAAATAGAGTTTAAATTGAGAATTACAGATTGATGTATAAACCATAATGTTGTTCAAGATCTTTCACCAGTATTTGATGCAAATTTTGCGTTAGCTATAGAATTTTTATGAGAAATATATGAATTTTATTTTACAAAGTATCTTGGGGTAATATTCAAAAATTGCTTATGAAGATAGAACACTAATGGTGGGAAGATTAGCATTAGCTGACACTATTAAGTATATATTAGTTGATGAACTTGTTGCTTTTGCTACAAGTATTGTTGGACATGTTTCTCTAAAAAAAGGATGACTAAAGAACTTTGAAGTACAAAGACTATTTAATAAGATGTAAATAGCCATTTAAGAAGTCTGATTACAAATAAGTTCTTAGTCAACCCTTTTATAAAAATAATACATTATAAAAATTTATAGTCTCCTCTATCAACAACTAACTGATAGCCGATGCTCTTCATGCGGTTTTGCAGACAATTGCTACATTCTGCAGCCTCTTCACCTGTGCAGATTTTATTGTCATACAGTGAATACTTTTTACGTACAGAAACAGGAGAAAGATTTGGCATTACAACATTAGCACCTGCAAGTATTCCTTTTTCACGCCCGTCAGAATTAATTGTACCAAGGGCTGTTGTTGCTGGAATAAGTGAGTTTGGCAGCAACAATCGTACAATTCCAATCAGCAATAGTGTCAATTCCAAGTTTCCTGAAGGCTCATTGGCAAACATTGTAGCCTTATGAGGGATAAATGGTCCCATGCCTACCATTTCTGGAGAAAACTCTTTAATGAAAATTAAGTCCTCAACAATATTTTCCATTGTCTGGTAAGGAGAACCTATCATAAATCCGGTACCAACTTGGAAGCCTATTTCTTTTAAGTTGTATAAGCATTGTTTTCTATTGCTTAAGGATAAGCTTTTTGGATGAAGCTTTTGGTAATGCTCATCATTAGCTGTCTCATGGCGAAGCAGATAACGGTCTACACCTGCTTCGAAGTAACGTTTATAGGATTCATAACTTTTTTCACCTATTGAAAGAGTAACAGCACAGTCTGAGTATTTGGTCTTGATTTTTTCTACAATACCAACTATATCCTCATCAGAAAAGAAATTGTCTTCACCACCCTGTAGAACAAAGGTGCGAAAGCCCAGCTCATAACCTGTTTTACAACAGGATAGAATTTCGTCTTTGCTTAATCTGTAACGTTCAGCATGTATATTACTGCTCCCAATTCCACAGTAATAACAATTGTTTTTACAATAATTAGTAAACTCTATTAGTCCTCTTGTATAGATTGAGTTACCAAAATGCTTTAAAGCAACCTCACGTGATTTGGTAAATAAGTATTCACTAGAATTGGTATCAAAATTATTGAGTATATAGAGAAACTCATTTTTTTCTAAATTTTGTGCTTCGTATAATTTGTCAATTAGTGCTTTCATTTTGAACCTCCTAGTATTTACTGCAAATTATAGTTTAGATAAACTATAGCATATATTTAAGCTGCACACAAAGCGTATAATAGTTATAAATCATACGTTATCAGGTTGATTATTAGTCTGCAAATAATGGCGTTGACAAATATCTCTCGCCTGTATCAGGGAGTAAAACTACAATGGTTTTGCCAGCATTTTCAGGTCTGTTTGCCAGCTGAGTTGCTGCCCATAGTGCTGCACCAGAAGAAATTCCAATCAAAAGACCTTCTGCCTTAGAAAGCTGTCTTCCTGTTGCGAAGGCATCTTCATTTTCAACAGTAATTATTTCATCATAGATTTTTGTATTCAGTGTATCAGGTACAAAGTTGGCACCTATACCCTGAATTTTATGTGAGCCTGCATATCCCTTTGTAAGAATAGGTGAACTTGCTGGTTCAACTCCCACTATTTTAATTTCAGGATTCTTAGATTTCAAATATTCACCTACACCTGTAATTGTTCCACCCGTTCCGATACCTGCAACAAAAATATCAACCTTTCCGTCGGTATCTTCCCAGATTTCAGGTCCTGTTGTGGCTCTATGAACTGCAGGATTTGCTGGATTCACAAACTGACCAGGAATGAAGCTGTTTGGTATTTCAGCTGCAAGCTCATTGGCTTTTTCTATGGCACCCTTCATACCCTTAGTACCTTCTGTCAATACAAGCTCTGCACCATATGCTTTTAATAGGTTTCTACGCTCTACGCTCATTGTTTCTGGCATGGTAAGAATGATTCTATAGCCTCTGGCAGCTGCAACGGAAGCTAAACCTATTCCTGTATTTCCGCTGGTTGGTTCTATAATAACTGAACCCTCTTTTAATAGACCTTTTGCTTCGGCGTCATCAACCATTGCTTTTGCAATCCTGTCCTTTACACTGCCTGCTGGATTAAAGTATTCTAGTTTAGCGATAAGAGTTGCTTTGACATTGTTTTTCTTTTCATAATTTAATAGTTCGAGTAAAGGTGTTCTTCCGATCAAATCTGTTAGGCTTTTATAAATTTTTGACATATACTAACTCCTCCTTATATTATCTTTCTTTAAGTTTAGCTTTTATTTTTGTTCTTCATCATTTAATCTATAGTTTCAGAATTATATTCGCGAGAACAGTCTTCTTGCCTATAGTAATTTAAATTTTACCATCTAGCTTATCTAATATTGAATATACTTGTAAATATATATTTCATATATGATTACTATGAAATAATTCTATATTATTTATATTTAAAAGTCAACAGATTTTAATGGATTATTATTATATAGATTTGTAAAATATGCCTTTCTTTTTAGAACATTAAAAGTTTATTCTCTTGGATAAATAGAGGGCGTTAGAAAAGAACTATATATGGAGAATTGTGCACGTTCGTTTCAGATAGGGGCTTATCCTGTAAAGGGTTAGTCTACTCAACCGAAAATTATATAAATTATCTAGGTTATTTCATTTTATTTTTTTATTGTATATACTTATATTAAAAATCATTTAAAAGAGAAAGATATGATTTTTATAAGTTATTATAGTAATAAATATTAGAAGAGGGGTACTATTATGAGAGTTAAAAGAAAGATTAGTCAATTATTAGTGATTTGCTGTGTGTTTTTGGTGATGTCAAACTTAACAGTAAATTCAAAAGATGTTGTTATAGAATCGCCACAAGTAAAGATAAGTATTGACGGTAAAATTATGAATTATGATAATGTGCCAATAACAGTTAATGGAAGGACATTACTGCCTTTAAAAGAATTTTTAATTAGTATAGGTATACTTGATGATAATAAACACATAATTTGGAATGGGCAAGAAAAAAGTATAACGATAAAACAAGATAGTACGGAGGTTTATCTAAATATAGGTAATTGTAAAGCAGTTGTTAATAATTCTATAGTTGAATTAGATGCTGCGCCATGTATTTACAAGAATAGAACATATATTCCAGCACGTTTTGTTTCACAATGTTTTAATAAGAATGTCAGTTGGGATAGAGAGACCTCAACGGTAACAATAATAAGTAATATTGTTAATCAAAAAGATATATCTAACGGAGTGACAAAACCTGACTCTTGGACAGAAAAAGCAGATATGCCTTTCCAAATAGAGAACGGGTCATATACAATGGACAATGGTGGAAGAGGCGGATTTAATCTTAAGTGGACTGAACATTCTAATATTAAAGGAAAAGTAGTTACTGTTGGAGATAAGATATATGTAATTAATATTGATGGAAGAGTGGCTGCATATAATCCAAAATTGGATGAATGGGCTGAAATCGGCAGTATACCAGATTTAGAAAGCTCACATGGCTTTTTTAAGTTGGTTTCAGCAAACAACATGATTTATATAGTGGGAAAAGACTTTAATGAAATTGTTATGTATAATCCTGATAATAACGAAAGTAAACTGATTACTACTTTGCCTACAAAGAGAATTGTTGGTGGAGCGGTGGCTGTAAATAACAAAATCTATATATTAGCTGGGATAGATTTGTACAAAGTAAATACACTAAGTACTTTAGATGAGTATGATTTAGAAACAAATAAATGGACAACAAAGGCAAACTTGCTTAGCCCTACTAACCGATTATCCGTTACTGCACTGAATGGCAAAATTTATACATTATGTTTTGGACCCAATTTCACTACAGGAATTAGGGAATATAATATAGAAAAAGATTGCTGGATTGAAAAGTCTGCAGTATCAGCTATAGGAAATATAGGAGCAGAACTAACAGCAATCAATGGTAAAATATATATAATAGGACAAGGAAAAGAACCAGGGAGTAATAAATCCACACTACAGATGGAGGAATATAATACTGAATTGGATAAGTGTACTAAATTGACAGGCAGTACATCAACTTGCAACGAAGAGTTAATAGCAGAAGTATGCAATGGAAAAATATATGTTATTGGTAATTCAAGTTTACAAGCCTTGCAAGAGTACGCTCCACCAAACCCATAAAAATTAATTACTAACTATTTTATAGTATCTAAGTCTATCATACAGATGTAAGTATGGTAGACTTTTTTATGCTTTTAAGTATATAAATTAAATACAGTTTATATAAAATTTGTTGTTTTAAAATTTACTAATTGAATTTTGTAATAATACTTACAGAATGTCTAGCAATAATTTTTGTTTCTATATATTCATAAGCCTATGTTTAAAGGCATATATATACACTATAGACTACCATGAAGTGCAATTGGACTTTTATCATTATTATCTATTTAAATGCAAGTTTTCTTTAGATAGAGCCAATTTTCTTTTTGGAGTATTTCTTGCCAAAAGAATACATGTATAAATACAATAATGCACAAGCATTAAATAATGCCTTATCAAAGGGGGGTATATGGTTGAAGGAATATATAGAGGAACGGGTTTTGGAGCTCGCAAATTATATTATTGACAAAAAGACAACAGTCAGGTATGCAGCTAAAAAATTTGGGATTTCAAAATCTACAGTCCACAAGGATGTAACCGAAAGACTAGAGAAAATCAATCCTTCACTAATGAGTGATGTAAGAGTAATACTTGAGGAGAATAAGGCTGAAAGGCATATACGTGGCGGCGAAGCCACAAAAGCGAAATATCAGGCGAAATAAAATTACATATTTTTGTTTAAATAAAAATAATTACGATTTAAGATAAGCATTAAGCCAGGGATTCCTGGCTTTTTTGAGTTATGGGCTTTAGCCTGTTGAGCATAAGGTGAGTTTCTCGGCAGAGAAATGAGCCATGCGAAACAATCAACCACCCGCTATGCGGGTGCGCGACAGAAGTTATACAAAAAAATCACCTTTCCGTT